>NZ_JAWQJF010000062.1:0-21989 GCF_033447055.1 Sedimentibacter sp. | reverse complement strand
AATATTATTGGAAAAAGTAATGAGACTTTAAGTCTTATAAATAATATAAAAAAAGTAGCAAAATCAAACTCAACAGTTCTTATTACTGGTGAAAGCGGTACAGGTAAAGAAATGGTTGCAACCTCTATATGGAGAGAAAGTGATAGAAAAGATCAGAAATTTGTTGCTATTAATTGCGCTGCAATACCTGAATCTCTTTTGGAAAGTGAGTTATTTGGATATGTAAAAGGAGCTTTTAGCGGAGCAGATCCCAAGGGTAGAATAGGCAAGTTTCAATTAGCAAACCAAGGTATAATTTTTTTAGATGAAATCGGAGATATGCCTATCTATCTTCAAACGAAATTACTAAGAGTATTGCAAGAAAAGAATATTACCAGAATAGGTTCAAATCAAGTTATCCCTATTGATGTAAAAGTTATTGCAGCTACTAATATAGATTTAAAAGAAATGATGATAAAAAAGAAATTTAGAGAAGATCTATATTATAGACTAAATGTAATTCCCATTAATATTAAACCCTTAAGGGAAAGACCTGATGATATAGTAGAACTAGTAGAACATTTTATCAGTAAGTATACAAGGTTATTAAACAAAACATATAGTCATATTGATTTAAGTACGATGAATTTACTAAAAAATCATTATTGGAAAGGCAATGTTAGAGAACTAGAAAACACTATAGAATTCATGGTAAACATGATGGAGGCAGATGGTATCATTAATAATAGGACATTACCTGTTGATTTCTTTGAAGACATGTTAAGAGGAAACAACACTTATATTGAAAGTGCTGCAATTATTCCATTGAAAGAATTGGAAAAGAAGGAGATAAAAAAAGCAGCACAAGTATTTGGAGATAGTACAGAAGGTAAGAAGCTAGCTGCAAATTCTTTAGGAATTAGTTTAGCAACTTATTATAGACGATTAGAGGAGATACAAAGGAACTAAATTCTCAATATGATAAATCAATTTTAAAATTGAGAATAAATTTTGACGCTAATAATGATTTCATCATTAGCGCCTTTTTTATTCCTAATTTTTAGTTATTGGAATTTCAATATTTCGAAGGATAATTCATAAAAATTTTTCATGAATTAAAGACTTGGCACAGGAATTGCTGTTATTAATAGTATAATTGATATCAAAAAAAGATATTTAAATTACAATAGTATTTATTTAAGGAGGAGGCCAATGAAAAAAGCCTTTAAGATTATACATTTTGAAAGAAAAGGAGGAGAGAAATTTCCTTTGGATATACTTAACAAAAAGGTATCCAAAGAGGTAATGAGTTTCCATCAAAGTTTCCCTATGTACACTCAAACACCTTTGAGAGACATGAAAAATTTAGCAAAAGAACTAGGGTTAGGTGGAATTTATGTCAAGGATGAATCATATAGATTTGGACTTAACGCATTTAAAGTATTAGGTGGAAGCTTTGCAATAGGAAATTACCTGGCAAAAAAACTAAATAAGACAATAGATCAAATGCCTTATGAAAAACTAATATCAGAAGATATTAGAAAAGAGCTTGGAGATATGGTATTTGTTACTGCCACAGATGGAAATCATGGAAGAGGAGTTGCTTGGACAGCAAGACATTTAAAGCAAAAATCTGTTGTGCTTATGCCTAAGGGAAGCTCAGAAGAAAGACTTGAAAATATAAGAGCTGAAGGTGCCGAAGCATCAATTACTGAACTTAATTACGATGAAGCAGTTAGATTAGCTAATAAAATGGCTGAAGATAAAGGTTGGGTAATGGTTCAAGATACTGCTTGGGATGGATATGAGGACATACCTACATGGATAATTCAAGGATACAGTACCATGGGATATGAAGCATATGAGCAATTAATAGCTCTTGGCGAAGAAAGACCTACACATATTTTCTTACAGGCAGGAGTTGGTTCTATGGCTGCTGCAATCACAGGACTATATTCATCATTTTACGGTGAAAATAGACCAATAATAACCATTGTTGAGCCAAATAAAGCAGATTGTCTTTATAGAACTGCAGAAGCAAATGATGGACAACTAAGAATAGTAACAGGGGACATGGACACAATAATGGCAGGTTTAGCTTGTGGAGAACCTTGTACTATTGGTTGGGATATTCTTAAAGATTATGCAGATAACTTTATCTCATGCCCTGATTTTACTACTGCTGAAGGAATGAGAATTTTAGGAAATCCTCCACAAGGAGATGAAAAAGTAATATCTGGAGAAAGTGGAGCAGTTACATTAGGATGTGTTGCAGAAATAATGACGAATCCACATCTTAAAGATATTAAGGAAAAGCTTAACCTGGATGAGAATTCTAAGATATTATTCTTCAGTACTGAAGGGGACACTGATAAAGCAAGCTATCAAGATATTGTTTGGAACGGCAAGTATCCAAGCTATGAGAAGAAAGAATTATAAGAGGTGAAATTAATTCTGCTCTTGTTTATATGAAAGCTGATTTAGGTCTTGATGAAAAATCTGTTGTTTTGTGTTTTAGAACTGAAGGAGATATGGATAAGGGAAATTATAATAAAATTGTTTGGGATGGAAAATATCCAAGTGGTATGTAATAGAAAGGAGAAATATGAAAGTAAATTTTAATGAGATTCTTGCAAAAACAGAATCATACAAATCTGAGATGTTTAAATTTTTAAGAGATATAGTGGCAATCGAAAGTTTTGACGGAAAAGAAGGTGCAGTAGTTTTAAGAATTAAAGAAGAAATGGAAAAGGTGGGTTTTGACAAAGTAGTTATAGACCCTATGGGAAATATCTTAGGCTATGCTGGTACAGGGGAACATATAATTGCAATGGATGGTCATATTGATACAGTTACTTACGGAGATATAGAAAATTGGAAGTTTAATCCTTTTGAAGGTTACGAAGATGAAGAATGCATCGGTGGCCTTGGAAGTACTGACCAAAAGGGTGGTATGGCAAGCATGGTTTATGCTGTTAAAGTTTTAAAAGAAATGAACCTTCTTAATGAAGTTACGCTTGTTGTAGTAGGTAGCGTTCAGGAAGAAGATTGTGACGGACTTTGCTGGCAATATATTATTGAACAGGACGGATTAAAACCTGAATTCGCGATTCTTACAGAGCCTACAGATGGTAAAATCTGCAACGGGCAACGTGGCAGAATAGAAATAAGGGTTAAAACTCATGGTGTTAGTTGCCATGGCTCATCTCCTGAAAGAGGCGAAAATGCAGTTTATAAAATGGCGTCAATAATTAAAGATATAGAAACGCTCAACACCTGTTTTAAAGATGATGGTTTGTTAGGTAAAGGAAGTGTAACTATTTCTGAAATTTCTTCAACTTCACCTTCGAGATGTGCAGTTTCAGACAGCTGTTGGATTTCTCTTGACAGACGTATGAATAGCAAGGAAACAGCAGAGTCTTGTCTTGAAGAAATTAGAAATTTGCCATCGGTAAAGGTTGCTGGTGCAACAGTTGATATGTATAAATATGCTGAACCTTCATACACGGGACTTTTATATGAAACAGAAAAATTTTATCCAACATGGATCATTCCTGAAAATCATGAATTGTGCATACTTGCCAATAAGTGTCATGATAATCTTTTTGGTTCGAAAGCTGTGGTTAAACCTTGGATATTCTCGACAAATGGAGTATCTATAATGGGAAGACATGGTATTCCTTGTATAGGGTATGGTCCAGGACATGAAGATCAAGCTCACTTCCCTAATGAGAGAACATGGAAAAATGAACTTTTAAAAGCTTGTGCAATGTATGCTTCAATAGCCTCAACATATGTTGATGAGGTAGTAAACAAATAACATAATAACTTGTGTTTAATCATCAAGTAGAATAGTAATTAATTGAGTGATACCAGACAATATTTCATTATGTATTTTGCGCTTTAAGCTTAAGATATAGAACTTTTTGTAAAATGATGATTGACTGTTCAACATTTTACAAACGCATATATTTAATAAAATTAGAAGGAGAAAGATTATGCAAAAAACAGAAAAGAAAAAATTTAAAGTACCCCACATTTTCATTATACTCCTAAGTATTATATTTATTGTATCAGTATTGACTTATTTTATGCCAGCTGGAGAATTTTTAAGGGTGGAAGGTCCTGGTGGCAGAATGATGGTAGACCCTAACTCTTATCATGTGATTGATAGCAATCCAACTGGAATTATGGACTTTTTTACGGCAATTCCGCGAGGCTTTGTTGAGGCAGGTTGGGTTGTAGTACTTACCTTTTGCGTTGGTGGAGGATTTGTTGTTGTTAAAAAGACAATGGCAATTAACGGTGCTATTTCATGGCTTTCAAGAAAACTGGCAAAGAAGGGCATTATAATTATTCCTATTCTTATGATAACTTTTGCTACTATTGACTGTTTTATTGGTATGTGTGAACTTACAATGGTTTATGTTCCTATTATTCTTCCGTTGATGTTTGCTCTCGGATTTGACTCAATAACTGCAGCAGCGGTTGCACTTGTTGGCTCAGCAGTAGGTTTTTCAGCGGCACTTGCAAATCCGTTTACAGTTGGTATCGGACAAAAAATAGCAGGTTTACCGCTATATTCAGGATGGGAATATAGACTTGTAGTTTTGATTTCTATGGCTATTATAGGAATTTCTTTCGTAATGAACTATGCAAGAAAAGTAAGGGCAAACCCGCAAAGTAGCTGTATGTATGAACTTGATAAAGTTACTAAAGAGTTTGTTGGCGGGGGAGAAGAAACTCAAGTTGATCTTACATTAAGACAAAAACTAGCTGGCGTATCTTCAGTTATTCTTTTTGTAGTTATGGTTGTTGGCGTATTTAATTGGGGATGGGATATGCCAGAAATTGGTGCTATATTTATTATCATAGGTATTGTTGCAGGCATAATTTCAGGCATGAGCGGAAAAGAAATATGTGACGGTTTCTTAGAAGGCTGCCAGGATGTACTTCTTGGAGCATTAATTGTTGGTATTGCAAGAGGTGTTGGTGTTGTTATGGCAGATGCTAAGATTATTGATACAATTATTTACAATCTTTCATTGTTGATTCAGGGCTTGCCAGGCACAATTACATCTATTGGAATGCTTGTTGTGCAGACATTGCTTAATTTCCTTATTCCGTCAGGCAGCGGACAAACTGTTGTAACAATGCCTATAATGGCTCCTCTTTCAGACCTTGTTGGAGTTACACGCCAAACAGCTATTCTGGCTTTACAGTTCGGTGACGGATTCTCGAATATTTTCTATCCCGTATCTGGATATTTTATGGCAACCCTTGCCCTTGCTAGAGTACCATATGAAAAATGGATGAAAGTTATGCTTCCGCTGTTTGGACTTTTTACAGCTGCTTCAGCGGTATTCCTTGTTATTGCTCAAGTAATTCAATGGGGACCATTCTAGGGTAAAATTTACACTAAAATAAAATTAATAATCATGGTAACCTTGGGAAAAGACCTGGTAAAGTTCTCAGAAAAAGCAAAGGTATGGAGGTAAAGTAGTGAAGAAAGTTATTTTTACAGAAGAGGCTCCTGCAGCAATTGGACCATATTCTCAAGCTATAGAAGCAAATGGAATGGTTTATACTTCAGGACAGCTGCCTATAGATTATAAAACAGGATTAATGTCTGATGATGTTGAAGTTCAAACTGAACAATCTTTGAAAAACGTATTTGCAATACTTAAAGCAGCAGGTATAGATTCGGCAAATGTTATTAAGACTACTGTTTTTATCAAGGATATGAATGATTTCCCAAGAATTAACAAAGTGTATGAAACATTTTTCCAAGATGATTATCCGGCAAGGTCTTGCGTAGAAGTTGCCAGATTACCTAAGGATGCTTTGGTGGAAATTGAAGTAGTAGCTTATAAATAAACGGCCCTTAAATATATACAAATAGCAATCGAGTATTTGGATTGCTGTTTGTATTTTTATGTTTTGACTTGTGGGGGCCGGACCTTCTTGAGACAAACTGCAATTTGTCTCAAAAAGGTCCGGCCCCATCAATTAATAACTTAACTTTCTTACCCACATCAGGGATTTTGTATACAATCTCATAAACTTTTCTGGAGTAATTCCAATTTCTGCTTTATTTTTTCCTGTCTCTGTTGACAGCAACTCCATGAATTTTGCTCGTATAAAACAGGTTTTTATCAGTTCTTTATTCTCTATAACCTGAATATCCTTCAGTATTACTACATAAATCCATTTTCTTAGTTCACCAAACATGGGTTTATTTAAATATTGAACAATATAGAAATATATGGTAAAATGATTGCAATTGTACACTTGTGTTATATAAAGTATTTTTCAGGCAATAATTATTGCAAGTGTGAATTTAGTGCAAAAGATATATTAAAATAGGGGATAGGTTAATGAAATATATATTAAAAAATACTGTTACAAAGCCATCTTTATATAGTGAAAACGATATAGTTACTGATATATCTGGTGAATTCGTAACACTCTCCGGATATTCAAAGGAAGAGTTGACAGGAAAATCACTCGCAGAAGTAAGTTGTATGTTGAAATTAAATTCACAAATTTGCCTGGAAGATATAAAGGGTAAAAATAATTGCTTTATGTTTACTAAAGAAAATGAACCAAGAGAAGTTAACATCTCCTGCAAAATAATCCAATCTGAAAATGAAAAGAATTATTTCTTTAAGGAGAAGGTAAACCCAAGAGTCGAAAATAAAAATATGCATGCTTTAGGAGCAACATTAACTGATATTACAGAACTATATAATAAAGATATTGTTATTAAATATCAAAAAAACGAGTTGGAATCTATAATAGAAAATATGCCCGAAATGGTGTATGTAATAGATAGGGATTTAAATATAACAGCATCGAGCCGTAGTATAAGGGAATTTATTAATATTCCTGATAATTTTAATAGAAACAGCGATTTACATAAAAATTTAAGATATTATTATTCAGATGGCAATTTAATACCAAATGATGGTGCAATAGCAAGAAGGGTTTTTAGAGGCGAATATATAAATGATTTAAGAATTACTGCTCATAAAGATGAAAAGGTGTATTATTTAAGCTTTAATGGAAGTCCTATAAAAGATAAAGATGGCAATGTGGAAAAGGCTATAATTTCTGCTCGAAATATTACTGAACAAGTTGAAAAAGATAAGTTAATTAAAGAACAGAATGATATGTTGAATGCAATTATAGAAAATATTTCTGAGGTGTTGGTGATTATTGATAAAAACGGGCAATATGAAATGTCAAATAAAGTATTTAGAAATCTTTATTCAATAAGTGAGTCAGAGCCGATGAATCCAGAAATTTTTATGAAAAAGTTTAAATTATATGATGAGGACAGAAACATTATAACATTAGAAAACTTACCATCGCAGAGAATACTAAGGGGCGAGAAATTCTCACAATACAGAATAGATGTTGAAGGTAAAAATGGCTTCATATTTCATACAGAATCAAGCGGTACACCCATATATGACAGTAAAGGCAAATTTATAGCTGGTGTAGTGGTTACAAGAAATATTAATGACTGGTTAAAGAATGAAGAAAATAAATTAATGAAAGCTCAATATGATATGTTACGCAGAACAATAGAAAATCTTCAACTTAATTTTATATTGTTTAAATATCCGGATATTAAAATTGAATATATGAACAGAAAAGCTTTTAAATACTTAAGAGAATTTAATCAACAGCTTGAATCAATAGACTCCTGTATAGGAAAGAGCATATATGAAGCTTTTAATTATGATGTGAATGAAAAAATCGAAACAGATGCTAAGCTTAAAGAATTAATTAATAACAAGGTAAGTCACTTTACTTTTACTCGAAAATTGTATAAAGAAGGAAAGGAAAACTATGTTAAAGTTATGTTTCAGCCATTGTATAACCTTAAGAACGAGGTCAAGGAAGTAGCAATAATTGGAACTGATATAACTGAAGAAATCCTAGCTAAAAATAAAATAGAAGAAGCCTCTAAATTACAAGGAGAAATATTTATAAATGTATCACATGAACTTAAAACCCCATTGAATGTAATTTTTAGTTCAACTCAGCTGATGGAAATGTATATAAATAATGGATTTCATGAAGATAACAAAGAAAAGATTTTTAATAATATAAAGATAATAAAACAAAATTGTAACAGGTTTATAAGACTTATCAATAATATATTAGATACATCTAAAATAAAGTCTGGATTTTTGGAATTAAGTTTATCTAATGAAAATATAGTAGAGGTAGTAGAAAATATAGCACAATCAGTGTCAGAGTATATTAAAGCAAAAGGAATAAATATTAATTTTGATACTAATACTGAAGAAAAGTATATTGCTTGTGATGCTAACAAAATCGAAAGAATTATGCTTAACCTGATTTCAAATGCAGTGAAGTTTTCTAATAAGGGAAATAATATAAATATTAACGTATTAGATAAAAATGATGTTGTAGAAATATCTGTAAGAGATACAGGAATAGGAATTGATAAAAAAGATCTTGACAGTATCTTTAATATATATTATCAAGTAGACAGGTCTCTTTCACGCAATGCAGAGGGCACTGGAATTGGGCTTAGCTTAGTAAAATCCTTTGTTGAAATACATGATGGTAAAATAAGTGTTGAAAGTGAAGTCGGTAAGGGTACAATATTTAAAATAGAGTTGCCATCAAAAACAATAAAAGAAGATGAGGTAGCTATAACAACAGATACAATAAAGCCTTTAAATGACAAAATTGAAATGATAAATGTCGAGTTTTCTGATATTTATTTAAAATAATTTGACGAAGAATTTAGTGCAGTAGATAAGACAAGTAAAAAAATGGCGTCAAACTAGGTTGATAATAAAAAAAGAGCTTCGGCAATTGCCGAAACCCTGTATTTTCAATGGTCGGGATGAGAAGATTCGAACTTCCGACCCCAAGTCCCCCAGACTTGTACGCTAACCAAGCTGCGCTACATCCCGATCTAATAAATAAATTATAATCTATAAAAATAATTTCGTAAAGTATAAAATAAAATAATTTAAAAATTATAATAAAAACAAAATTCGTCTTGCATTTTAAAAGTTATTCTGTTAAAGTCTAAATATCCATGAATAAAATGTGGATAAAATATAATATAAGGATGTATAAAAAGATGAGTGAAGATAAAGAATTATTTGGTTGCGATTGTGATGATGATTGTGATTGTGGCTGTGATGACCATGACGAAGAAATTATGACAATTACACTTGAAGATGGAACTGAAGTAGAATGTGCTATTATTTCCATTTTCCCAGTACTAGGCAAAGATTACATAGCTTTGTTGCCAATAGAAAACCAAGATGATGGAGAAGTGTTCCTATATGGTTTTGATGAACATGAAGATGGAAGCTTTGAACTTTTAAGTATTGAATCAGATGATGAATATGAAGAAGTAACAAAGGCTTTTGATGAAATTCTTGATGAAGCTGAACTTGATGAATTGCTTGACGAAGATGACGAAGAAGAAATAGACGAAGAAGATAAATAATAAATAGACAGTTTGTTGTGTCGAAATCCACCTTTATGTGAGGTGGATTTTATTTTTCCTTCTTTTAACAAATACTTATTTTGATGCATATTATGAATTGTGTAATGCAATACAGTAGAGATAGGAGAATTTTTATGAAAAGATATATTGTTAAACCTTATGATACATTGCTTAGTATTGCTCATAGGTTTGGAGTTACATATGCACAACTTTTGGCTGCAAACCCTCGAGTACTGCAGAGTAATCATATCACAGTTGGACAGATAATGGCTATACCATGCGAACCATTACCAATTGCGCCTGTACAGTTAGAAGTGATAATGTCAAATGCTGAGGGTATTATAGAAGATATTAATAATCAAGATTGGGATAATGCTGGTGATAAAGTATCTTTGATAATAAGCAATTTTGCAGAATTAGAACCGATGATTCAATCAATTCCACCAAACTTAATATATAATCTTAATAGTGCGATAATTAATTTGGCAAAAGAAGTTGCTTCACAAAATAAATATGAATCTAAAGTACAGGCTAATATCATTACTCTCTACATTTCATATATGCTTGATTATTTTAATATGGAAATACCTCCATGCATTTATAGATTAAAATATTCAGGAAGAAAAATAATTTTAAATGTAGAGAATAATAATTGGAGTTCTGCAGATGATGATTTTGATTTTGTAAATGTGGTATGGAAGAATTTTCAAAAAATGCTGCCAATTGGGAATGACATGAATATAATTGAGTTTAACCAGATAGTAAACTCATTAGGACAATCCATTAAAAATAGGGATGCTGCTGAGACAATTAAAATGGCTAATGATATGATTGGTAAAATTGTTGCATTGGAAGAAATTTTTAGAGAGAATTAAATTTATCTTATTTATATCACCATAATAGAATTACGCTTGATTTTAATCTAAATTCATTGCAGTTTTTATAATAAAAACCCACAATCTCTATATTTTCTTAAGAGATTATGGGTTTGTTTTATATTTTTATAAAATTTACAACTAAAACAAACAATCTAATACTATGTAATAATATTATTGAAATTAATAAGACTATTGATTTTTCAAAATTACATCGTGTGCTGAACCTTCATTTATACTTGTTGCTGAAACTAGAGAAAGTTTCACGTTTTGTTGAAGTTCTTTTATTGATTTTGCACCGCAGTTGCACATTGTTGATTTTATTTTGTGAAGAGTGGCACCAAGACCATCATCAAGTTTACCGGCATATGGAACGTAAGAATCAACGCCTTCTTCAAATTGAAGACCAGCTTTTCCTCCCAAGTCGTATCTAGCCCAGTTTCTTGCTCTGTTAGAGCCTTCACCCCAATACTCTTTTACATATCCGTTACCGTACTTTATTTTAGAAGTAGGACTTTCATCAAAACCTGCAAAATATCTTCCTAACATTACGAAATCTGCCCCCATTGCCAATGCCAATGTTACATGGTAATCAAGAACAATTCCCCCGTCAGAACATATTGGAACATATACTCCGGTTTTTTCAAAATATGCATCTCTTGCTGCGGCAACATCTAAAACGGCTGAAGCCTGGCCTCTTCCTATACCTTTTTGCTCTCTGGTTATGCAAATGGATCCTCCGCCTATACCTATTTTTATGAAGTCAGCACCTGCATCTGCCAAATAGTTAAATCCTTCTTGTTCAACTACGTTCCCAGCTCCGACTTTTACGTTATTTCCGTAAGTTTTTTTAATCCATTTTATTGTATCTGATTGCCATTCACTAAATCCTTCAGAAGAGTCTATGCATACAATATCTACTCCTGCTTCTACTAATGCAGGGACTCTTTCTTTATAGTCTCTGGAATTAATGCCAGCACCTACTATATATCTTTTTTGACTGTCCAAAAGTGAACGTGGATTTTCTTTGTCGTCAGAATAGTCTTTTCTAAAAACCATATATACTAAATTAAAATCTTTATCAACTATTGGCAAAGAGTTTAATTTGTGTTCCCAAATAACATTGTTTGCTTCTGTAAGTGAAACTCCTTCATATTCAACAATAAGAGACTCAGCAGGAGTCATAAACTCTTTAACTTTTTTATCAAGTGGATCTCTTGTTGTTCTGTAATCTCTGCTTGTTACTATTCCTAATAATTTTCCGGAAGATGTTCCATCATCAGTTATTGCCATTGTTGAATGTCCTTTTATTTCCTTAAGACTTAAAACATCCTGTAGTGTGTGTTCTGGCGTAAGATTTGAATCACTTATAACAAATCCTGCTTTATAATTTTTCACTTTACGAACCATTTCTGCTTCGCTTTCAATTGATTGTGATCCATATATAAATGATATTCCGCCATTTTTTGCTAAGGCAATAGCCATATTGTTATCTGAAACAGACTGCATGATAGCTGATGAAAAAGGTATGTTAAGTTTTAAATCGGGTTCTTCTCCCTTTTTAAATCTACAAATTGGTGTGCTTAAATCCACATTATCGATAATACATTCTTTTGTAGTTAGATTTGGTAAAAGTAAATATTCTCCAAACGTTCTGGACGGCTCGGTGATAATTCTTGCCATTTTTATATCTCCTTTTCATTTGTATTAATATTAATTTGTTAAATTTTATTAGAATTATTCTTGATAGATTATCATAACATACAATTATTGTCAACATAAAAAAACCGTGCTTTGCGCACGGTCTGATTGATTTATGATTTTGATTCATTCTTTATTTCTGTATTTAAATCTTGTGTTACTTTATTTGCGTGAGATTTGAATTCGCCTAAAGCAGAACCAAGGGACTTTCCTATTTCAGGCAATTTAGAAGGCCCAAATATTACAAGGGCTATGCCTAATATTAAAACTAGTTCTGTTGCTCCTATTCTTCCCATCTTTATACTCCAAAGTATTTATTTACAAGTTCTACTGTTTTTCCTGCACAATCAGCAGCAACACCGGCACATCTTGCTTTTCTTTTTGGATCTGCCATTTCAAGTCCTGTTTTTGAAATGAATGGACCAACTGAATCTGCACAGTTAACAGATCCTGAAATGACTGTTTCGCTCTTTACTTCAGGCTGATATATTGGAAGTGCACTTTCTTTGTAAAAAGTGAATAACTCAGCTACCATAGCCGGTGCATCTGCAGAAGGAACCACAAGACTTATGAAACGAGCACAACCTGCCAATGAACCGCATAGAGATGCAGCTCCAAATCCACCGGCACCAATCTTAAAAGCTTCCATAGGTATTTGATTGAATGGGTATCCTGCATTATCCGCAAGTTGTCCAATTAATGCATCAGCTGTTGCTACGCAACATCCACCTTTGTTGAAGAAAGATGCATAAGCTCTCTCCTGTGTTGTTGCAACATCTAATTTTTGATAAGGAAACGGAAATGCTGGTGCATCCTTACTTGCTTCCTTATATTCATAGTTTAAAACTTCTTTTGAAGGAATTTCAACTGATGCTGGTTCCTGTGGTGCTGGTTGTGAACATGCAGCTAAAATTGACGGTACTACGCCGACAATAGCTATTCCTGCTGTAGCTTTACCAGCAGTCTTTAACATGTCTCTTCTTGAATAAACTTTTTCTAAATTTTCTCCCATTTTTTATGTCTCCTAATTTATTTTCTAACGACTTTGTAAAAGTCGCAGTTAACTTATGCTTATTTTGAAAAAATATTAACATTAAAAAGGATGACTTCATAACTATATAGATAATTGTTTTCAATATTTATATATGATAATCATTGTTAAAAAAAAAATAACTTATGTGAATTATACAGTTGTTTCTGAAAAAAGTCAATAATTTAGGCTATGAATTAAAGTTATAGAAACATTGCTTATAATAACAATTTGTTTTAAATTAACAAAAGAATGCAAAGAATCAGCTTTTACTGTACGTCAATCTTCAATAATGATAAATTATTAACATTTATAAAACTAGTTTTAATAGATTTAAATTGATAATATGTATATATAGTGTAAAAAATACATAAAAAATTATTAATTATGAGTTTTTGTTCTAATATTAACTGTTACCTTAAATTACAGTAAATCTGTACCTTTTTAAAGTAATAGAATAAGTCTATATTTATATTGATAGCATATAAATAAATAGTGAGGTATACATTATGAAAAATGTTCCTAAAATTGCAGCTATACATGATATGTCGGGCATGGGAAGATGTTCGATGACTGTTATAATGCCTGTTTTATCTGCTTTGGGATGTCAGGTTTGTCCTTTGCCTACTGCTTTGTTAAGCAATCATTCGAAATTTGAAAATTTTTATTTTTTTGATTTCACGGAGCATATGGAAGAATATTATTTAAATTGGGAAAAAAATAATGCTGAATTTGACTGTGTGTACAGTGGTTTCATAGGTTCGGAAAAACAAATTGATATATTGATAGAAATAATAAATAAAATTAAGGCAAAAAGAGATGCTTTAGTGGTTGTTGATCCTGTCATGGGAGACGATGGCATAACGTACAAAACTTATACAGATAAAATGGTTGAAAAAATGAGCCGGCTTGTTAATAAGGCAGACATAATTACTCCCAATATGACTGAAGTAAGTATACTCCTTGGTGAAAAATATTCTAACGAAAATATTAGCACGGAAATTCTTAAATTATATCTTAATAAACTGTGCAGCTTGGGACCGGATATAGCTGTTATTACCGGGGTTACAACAGAAGATGGTGAAAATATAAATGCTTGTTATGATAAGAAAAACAATGAATATTGGAAGATACCATTTCAATTAGTCGGCAAAAGATATCCGGGTACAGGAGATTTGTTCACTTCACTTTTTGTTGGATATTTAATGAAAGGTAAAGAACTTCCTAAAGCAATCGAAGAAGCATCAAGATTTGTCTCTTTGGCTGTAAAAGAAACTTTTGAAGCGGGAACTCCCTGTCTTGAAGGTGTTATGTTTGAAAAAATAATGAAAGAACTTTACACTGAAATCGAAAATTATAATTATACAAAAATATAAAATTTAATCAAAAATAAAGCAGCTGCTATACAGCTGCTTTATTTTTATAATTTTGGAATATTATATAAAAAACTGTAAATAATAATGATAATTTACTGAAAATTTACTTTTTTTCAGTACTTAGGTGCCTGTGCAATGGGCAAAAATTTGATCAAAATGTCAAAAAAATAAAAAATAGCTTGCCAAAAAATCATTTATGGTATACAATACCACTTGTTCAAAAAATATGGGATTTTAAAAAGGGATTGCCAATAATGTGTAAATCTATACTTATGCAAAAAGTAAACTTTCGCGTAAAGATTCATACCTTTAATTGACAACGGTAGTAGTCAATTTTCGGATATTAATAAAGGTTGGTGGTAAAATGAAAAAAGAAAAAATATACCCATTTATTATTGCAACAGTTTTGATAATGAGCTTTATCGTAACTAATCATAATAATGCAGGAGACTCTAAGTATGTTGCATTTGCGGGTACCTCTTTAAAAGAGGAATCTAATGATGTAATGTCTCCATTCATAGAATTAAAGTATGATATTGACAGAAGCGTCGTAGAACATGAGACAAAAATATTATATAATGACGAAAAGTATGTTGACTACAAAAATGTAGTCCAAGAAGGATCTGATGGAATGAAAAAATCCATATACCAGGAATTGTATGTGGATAGAAAATTTATTTCCAAATCCTTAGAAGAAGAAAGTGTTTATATTGATCCTGTGGAAGAAATAATTGAAGTAGGAACAAGGGAATATGAAGTTGCAACATCAAGAGGCGGTTTCCGATTCGAAGAGGAAGTTGAAATGATCGCTACGGCTTATGATTTATCATATGAAAGCTGCGGCAAATATCCCGGTGATCCCCAATATGGAATAACAGCATCTGGTACAAAAGCTCAGCCAGGTACAGTTGCAGTAGACCCAAGTGTAATACCTCTTGGAACGAAACTTTACATAGCTTCCACAGATGGCAGTCCTGACTATGGTTTCGCAACAGCTCTAGATACCGGAGGAGCAATCAAGGGTTACAGAATAGACTTATTTATGGAAGACGGCACAGACGCTCTGAACTTTGGAGTAAGACAAGTAAAAGTCTATGTATTAGAGTAATATTAATAAGAAACAAAAATAAAAAATTGTTTAAGGGTAATTTTGGACTATTGACAAACCCTATTCGTGTCATCCTGAACGCAGTGAAGGATCTCTTGAAGTATTGAAAAGATGAGATTCTTCGGCTTTGCCTCAGAATGACAAGATTAGAAAGCTATTTTGTCATCAAACTGAGATTGCTTTAGAACAATTTTTTATTTTGCATGTATTTTAAATATTAATATATGCAAAATATAAAAAATGGTGTATATTGTAATAGAATAATTATAATCAAGCCACAAGGAGCAAATAATTTATTATGAAAAAACCTTTATTTATAGGAATATCTGGAGGAAGCGGTTCGGGAAAAACCACAATAGTAAACAAAATATATTCTGAAGTTCCTGAAAAAAGTATAGCAATTATAGAACATGATGCTTATTATAAAGATCAAAGTTCCATATCATATGATCAAAGGTGCAAGACGAATTATGATCATCCGTTTGCTTTTGACACAGACTTATTTGTGGAACACATTAAAGAACTGAAAAATGGAAACACGATAAAAAAGCCTATATATGATTATGGAATACACAACAGAAAAAAGGAAACAATTGTAGTGCAGCCAAAGGAAATAATCATTGTAGAAGGTCTTCTGGTATTTTACGAGGAAAGAATAAGAGAATTGTTAGATATTAAAATATATGTTGATACGGATGCAGATATTAGAATTTTAAGAAGAATAGTTAGGGATATGAATGAAAGGTCAAGAAGCCTCGATTCAGTTATTAACCAATATATGAGCACTGTTCGTCCGGCTCATGAACAATTTATTGAACCAAGCAAAAAATATGCAGATATTATCGTGACAGAAGGCGGAAATAATTTAGTAGCTATAGATTTAATGGTTACTAAAATTAAATCATTGCTTAATAATTGATGAGCTGTTAAGAAAGAGGAGATATTTTGATTAAAGAAATAATAGTCGTGGAAGGCAAATCTGATATTTCGGCAGTTAAGAAAGCTGTAGATGCGCAGGTTATTGCTACCAGCGGCCTCGGTATAAATGAAAAAATAATAAGCGTAATAAAAAAAGCATCAAAAAACAGGGGAATAATTATATTGACTGACCCTGATTACCCGGGGAAAAAAATCAGAAATATATTGTCTTCAGAAATAGAAAATTGCAAACATGCATTTATTCCAAGAGACAAGGCAAATAAAAACGGAAATATTGGTGTTGAAAATGCATGTTCTGAAGAAATAATAGAAGCATTAAAAAATGCAAGAGCTGAAATAGCAGAAAACAGGCAGGAATTTTCAAATAAAGATATGGTGTATTATGAACTCATTGGAAATGACAATGCTTCTAAAAGAAGGGGCTTGATTGGTGATGAGCTGGGAATTGGATACTGCAGTGCCAAACAATTTTTAAAAAGACTAAACACTTTTGGAATAACCAGAGATGAATTGGAAGCAGCAATTATAACTGTAGAAAATTTTAAGAACGACAAGGAAACGGATAAATAATGGATGAAAAAAAGCTGTATTCACCTAAGGTGATGAAGGATATACTTGATAAATACGGTTTCAAGTTTAGCAAAAATCTGGGCCAGAATTTTCTTATAGATGGAAACATCATAAACAATATAGCTGATACTGCAGAATTAGATGAAAATTCAGGAGTAATAGAAATAGGACCTGGATTTGGAACATTAACTCAGGTATTATGCAAAAAAGCAAAGAAAGTTGTAGCTATTGAAGTTGATAAGAGCCTGGAAAATGTACATAAAGAAACATTGAACTACGACAATATTAAAATAATATATGAAGATTTTATGAAAGTTGATGTGGATAAGCTCATTGAAGAGGAATTTCAAGGTATGGATGTTAAAGTTGTTGCTAATATTCCATATTACATAACTACGCCAATTATCATGAAAATATTAGAAGAAAGATATAAAATTTCAAAAATTGTTGTAATGGTTCAAAAAGAAGTAGCACAAAGGCTTAACTCAAAGCCCGGCAGCAAGGAGTATGGTGCCATTACTCTTGCAGTACAGTACAGGGCAGATACTGATATTGCCATGATAGTTCCAAACACAGTATTCATGCCAAGACCAAAAGTCGATTCTGCAGTGATAGAATTCAATATACTTAAAAAACCAAGAATTGAAGTAATAGATGAGAAAATGCTTTTTGCTGTAATTAAAGCATCGTTTGGACAAAGAAGAAAAACAATTCTTAACGGACTAAGCAACAATTTGAAATTGTCCAAGGATTTAGTTAAAGAAGTTCTTGAAAGAGCCGGAATTAATCCTGGCATAAGAGGTGAAACATTGTCTCTTCAGGAATTTGGCATAATCTCAGATGAAATGAGCAAATCTTTAAATATTTAAATTTAAAATTTGAATTTATGACGCAATCGGAGTATTCCGGTTATACCATGTTATCTTTATAAAATATTAAGATTTAAAATCTTTACAAAAATTTTTTTTGTGATATTATATATCAGTGGTATGAAGATAATATTGGAGGAAGACAAATTGAAACATTTTTTTAAAGTGTTTTTTACTTCACTCATTTGTTTTACGTTGATAATAACAGGTGGATTTTTTTTGCTGAATGGTATGCACTACAGCGGGAATGCAGATGCCACAGATATTTTCAATATAATTGGTAATAATGAGAATGAAAGAATAAACGTACTTTTGCTGGGTTTGGAGCATGAACGTTCTGATACAATAATGGTTGCAACCTATAATACTAAAACTAAGACAGTAGATGTTATATCAATTCCAAGGGATACATATATTGATAGAGATGGTTTTGTAAATAGCGCAAACAATAAAATAAATTCTGTTTATACAGTAAAAGGTATTGAAGGACTAGAAGAAATCTTACTTAACATAACAGGAATGAGCATAGATAAATATGTAACTATAGACTATGATGGGGTGAGGGCAGCTGTTGATTCTGTAGGCGGCGTTGAAGTGGATGTTCCTTTTCATATGAGATATACAGACCCATATTCTGATCCGCCATTAGATATAAATATACCTGCAGGAAAACAAATTATATATGGCGAAAATGCCATGGAATTTCTAAGATTCAGAAAAACAAATTATGCAGGATATTCCGGTTATTCAGAAGGAGACTTAGGAAGAATTGAAGCACAACAGGGATTTGTTAAATCTGCTGTAAAAAAAGCATTAAGCTTTAGATTGCCAAAAGTTGTAAGTGAAGTATTTCCGTATGTCAATACTAATTTTTCGTTATCAGAAGCAACATCATTGGCTGTTGGAAGTGTTGGATTATCAGCTGAGAGCATAAATTTTCACGTTTTGCCGGGAGAACCGCAAACTATCAATGGAATTTCGTTTTATGTAATGAATCTGGTTGAAACTAAAGATCTTGTTTATGATATTTTAGATATACAATAAATGTTACTATAAAAAAACGCCTTGTGGGCGTTTTTTTATAGTAATTGCAACATTAAAAATTAATAGATGTTTTTGCCAGATGGTGATGCATCACTATTTACCAGCATTTTTTCACCCATGCGCACCATTTCTCTGACACTTAATCCGTTCACTATAGCAGGATACATATTCGATGTCATACCATTCGATGTCGGAATTCCCAAATCTTGAGATATTTCCATTTTTAAATTATTAATAGCCTGCTGTGCTTCCGGAACAACTAATTTATTTTTGCTACTCATACTATACAGCTCCTTTCATTCGAGCTATATAAGTATTATTGTCTTTATTGAATAAATTAAACTGATAATTACTTCAAAAAAATATAATATTTTCAAAATTAATGAGCAGTTTCCTGCTCATTAAAATTCAGAATTTCACTATCTTGGAACTGTTGTTGGTGTTGTAAGATCATCCCACAACCATTCGCAACGGTCTTGTCTGCATCTTCCGCCAGTTCCTAAAATATTGTCACAACGTCTTCCGCCAGTTCCTAAAACTTCTCCACAGCATATGCCTCCGGTGCCTAAAACTCTTCCACAGCATATGCATCCTGTTCCTTGTACACCTTCGCATTGTCCTGTTCCGTTAATGCATCCGGGACCTCTAAGAGCTATTCTCTGAATGTGGGAATTATCTAATACAATGTCGTTTCTTCTTTTTTTGCATCTATTAAATCTAATGCAACACATAATAACACCTTATTTGATTAAATTTGAGCCAAGCTCATTAATATCATATTCGCTGGTTAATAAAGTGTTACAGCCTGTTTAACAAATTTAACTAATAGTAGTTTTCGAATGATTCTTTAAACTTTTCGCTGATTATTTTTTTCTTGCACGTTTCACATATATGTTTGTCGCTTATTTCTCCAAGTTTTGAATCAATAAATTCAATAGCTTCTTTAGTTGTGTAATATTTTCCGCAAACGGAGCACTCAACCAAATGAAATTCTTTGTTCCAAATAGTTCTTATACCATCTTTATCAATTAAGCTTATTGCTTTGGTAGGGCAAACTTCAGCACATGCACCACAGCCTATACAGTCTTTTGAAGGATCATCATATGGTGTGGATACTCTCTTTGAAGTTCCTCTGTTAACAAAAGATATTGCAGAAGTTCCCATTTTTTCACAAGCTTTCACACAAAGACCGCATAATATACAATTTTCATTGTTATTTAAATCTACATACCTACTTGGTGCTGTTATTCCATATTCTGATGCTAAATTTTTAATATACTCATTGTTTGGTGTCTTCATCAAAAGTAGCAAGATAATATCTTTTCTCATTTTGATAATTTTATCGGAGTTTGTAACAACCTCAAGTCCATCTTTAATAGGGTAGACGCATGATGAAACAACCTTTGTTTTTTTGCCTTCCTTTACTTCAACAATACAAAGTCTGCAACGACCTTGCCCTTCAAAACCATTTTTGTGACAAAGGCTAGGAATTTCAATATTATTTCTTTTTGCTAAATCCAACAACGTTTCACCTTGAATTCCTTCGTAATAACAATCGTTAATTTTAACTTTCAATGACAGCACCTCCAATCTTGACTGCTCCTGTAGGGCATACACTGTAACAAGTGCCGCATTTTATACATTTTTTCATATCCAACACATGAGGTTCTTTTGCATTTCCTGAAATAGCCTGAACAGGACATTTTTTTGCACAAAGGCCGCAACCAATGCACATATCTTTATCTATGGAATACGAAGTAAGATTTTTGCATACACCTGCAGTGCACTTTTTATTTACAATATGGTCAATGTATTCATTTCTGAAATATTTTAGAGTTGTCATAACAGGGTTAGGTGCTGTTTTCCCCAAACCGCATAGAGATGCTTCTTTTATGGTTTCACTCAATTGTTCAAGCAAATCCAAATCTTCCATTTTTCCATTGCCAAGTGTTATGTTATTGAGAATTTTAAGCATGGTGCCTATTCCTTCTCTGCATGTTGTACATTTGCCGCAGGATTCTTCAGAAAGAAATTCCATATAGTATCTGGCTAACTCTACCATGCAGGTTGTGTCATCCATTACTATTACGCCTCCAGAACCCATCATAGAGCCTATGTTGTTTAAAGAATCAAAGTCAAGGGAAACATCAAGATGTTCTTTTGGAATACATCCTCCTGAAGGTCCGCCTGTCTGTACTGCCTTGAAAGGTCTGTCTTTAATTATTCCACCACCTATATCGAAAACAAGTTCTCTTAGAGTTGTTCCCATTGGGATTTCTACCAGACCTGTGTTTTTTACTTTTCCAACCAATGAAAAAACTTTTGTGCCTGAATTTTTTTCTATGCCTATACTTTTGAACCAATCTGCGCCATTAGTTATAATAGGAGGAATATTCGCCCATGTTTCAACATTGTTCAAAACTGTTGGCTTATCCCAGAGACCTTTTTCAACGCTTCTTATATACTTAGCTCTTGGTTCTCCTACATTTCCTTCTATGGATGCCATTAAGGCGCTAGATTCTCCACATACAAATGCGCCTCCGCCGCGAACTATTTCCAAGTCGAAATCAAAATTGCTGTTAAGTATATTATTACCTAAATAGCCATGTTTGCGAGCACTTTCGATGGCTATTTGCATATTTTTTCTTGCAAGCTGGTATTCATCTCTTATATAAAGAAAACCTTTGTGGGAATTAATTGCATAAGCGCATATTATCATTCCTTCAATAACTGTATTTGGATCACCTTCCATTACACTTCTGTCCATAAAAGCGCCGGGGTCACCTTCATCACCGTTACATACCACATATTTAGGAGTGCTTTCAAATTTAAAACAAGTTCGCCATTTGCTGCCGGTAGGAAATCCTGCACCGCCTCTTCCCCTAAGTCCGGATGATTCGATTTCTGTTATAACTTCGTCGGGATTCATCGTAAACAAAACCTTTTTAAGGGCTTCATATCCATTTCTTTCTTCATAATCTTAAATGCTT
>NZ_JAWQJF010000061.1:0-86171 GCF_033447055.1 Sedimentibacter sp. | reverse complement strand
GATGCCGTATTTTCTATGGCTGCTTTTGAATTTATAGACGATGAAGATGCTCTAAAAGGTTTAGGAGGAATGTTAAGAGTTGTCAAAGAAGGCGGCCAGGTATTGATTGGAACCATTTCAAGCAACAGTAGCTGGGGAAAATTATATCAGGATGAAAACTTCAACAAAGATACCGTATTTAAGTACGCCAAATTTAAATCTTTAGATGATATGAAAAGCTGGAACGAAGAAAAGCTTGTTGATTCTGGCCAATGCTTATTTATTTCACCCCTTTCTCCAGAAGAGGATTACAATTTCGAAAAGGAAAATGAATTAGCCGGAAAAACTATAGGAGGTTACATATGTGCAATGTGGAAAAAATAGCTTCATGTCAGATAGCCTTCACACCTATTGTAAGTGATGATTATATTGACGATGTAAAAAGAGTGCTTGACATTATAAATAATTCAGGCCTTGAAAATAGTGTAGGAGTTCTCTCAACTTTCGTCAGAGGCGAAAAAAACAAGGTTTTAAAACTGATAGCAGATATTTACGAGGCCATGGATGGCGAAACTAAATTTTCAATGGATATTAAGATTTCAAACTTATGCGGCTGTGGGAAGTAATCCACAGCCGTTTTTTTATTACTCACTGATTACCGGACCATCCGAGAAAACATGACCCAAATGAGATTCTGCGTTTGCTTTTGATTTCCGTCCTGTCCATTCATGCGACGTATCCCTTTTGTAAACAATAGAACTAATTGCTTTTTCTTGATTTTCGTACAACTATGATGCTGATTATTATTATAAATATTATAATTACCCCAATAACTATTGGAGCAAAGTAACCGAAACTTCTGTATATTCGTCCTTCAATCTTATCATACAATGTTACTTTTTCCTTAGAATAAAGTGTAAATGACAAATCTTCTTCCGGCAGTTTTTCTAAAGAAGCTGTGTAAATATTACCTTCCTCTTTATAAAATTCAATGTTGCTGTCAATAATGTATGGAGCTTCTTGTGGGGTTACAATTTTAATGTTTAAATTGTTAAAACTATTCCAGTTTTTTGCAGAGTTTAAAATGTAATAAAATAAATACTGAGGACTTGAAGTGTTTCTTTTATCCATTGTTCCTTTTGTGCTGTAGCTAACACTTACCTTCTGGTCCTGAGCAGGAAGAAACTCAACAGTATAAACTAAAGTTATAATTCTCACAGAGTTGATTTCTAATACATCATCTACCATACAAAACCCTAGGTTGTTTACGAAATTCTTATCCAAAGCACTTGCGTAAATATTGTACAATTGAACATCTGAAATGTGTTCAAAATCTCCATAAGAATAACTTTTCATGCCAAGGAGATACGACTTAACATCAACTTCTTTTTCAATTAATTCATAAGTAAATGAATTTGTTTCTTCCTTTGAGGAGCCAATGGTGTATCCACTGATTTTATTAATGTTGATGTCTTCTCCTAAAACATAAATCTCTGCAACTTGAGATTCAAAACAGCCAGAAGCAATCCTTACTTTCTCATCTTCACGATTAAAACTATTGAAATTTTTTATGACTATATTAGTTTTTTCCTGATCGTAAGTAAAATCAACAGTAAAATCTATTCCAATGTCAGTAGTTGGTTTTATTTCAATGGAATATAATTTGCCTATTTCATCAGCCTTAAAATTTTCAGCTTCATAAGTATCCTTTGATATTGTTTTTACAATTTCATTAAAATCAAAGTTCTCATCTTTATTCTCTTCAAAACTGTTCCCATAGCTATTAACAGTCTTGCCTGCATAAACCTCATATGGGACCTCTTTGCCATTTGCAGTTATTTTTATGTTTTCATAATTGACATTACTTAGTCTTTCAATATAAGGAAATGCCATTTGAACTGATTGAGTTTCGTCAGTAGGATTAGTCATCTCATATTCTGCAGTTACATTGGCTTGAACAGAATATGAGTCATTGTTTTCATCTGAAAAATCAAAAATGAGATTTTCGCTTTTCACTTCTATGGGAGAATCTTTGTCAACAGTCATGATATCAGATGATGGATACCCCTGCCAATACACAGGTCCTGAATTTGCAAAAGCAAGTGAAAATGAAGAAATCAAAAGAATCATGGTAATTTTGACTAATTTTTTCATAACATACTCCTTCATCAATTTGGTGAGACATATTATGCTCTAATATAATAAAGCTGTTCATAATGAAAATTAATATATTATATGTGACGAATAAATTCTACAATTTGTTCCATATACTTGTAAGTTCACTTCTTATCTTCTTATTTGATATTAATCTTTTCAATGATTCTATACTACTTTTCAATGTAAATCAATGATCCAGGAATCTTATATGTGATAATTCAACGTCAATATTTGACAATAGATAAATACAAAAACCTTGATTATAAAACATCAAGGTTTTTGTATTCCCTTTTACCACAATTTTATTTATATAATATCTAAGCTTCACAATTTGAATTATTTAGTGCTTTCATACGTTCTTAGTGCCATGAGTATTGCAGCCTCTCTTGTAGCCATTCCAAAACCAGAGGCTTCCTGTACTGATGTTGTAGCCTTAGGCATAAAATTTCCAGCTCCATCTCC
Source organism: Sedimentibacter sp. (assembly GCF_033447055.1). GTDB lineage: Bacteria > Bacillota > Clostridia > Tissierellales > Sedimentibacteraceae > Sedimentibacter. Next base: position 83,573 of record NZ_JAWQJF010000061.1, on the reverse strand, counting down.
TTTAATTATTCCTATTTTAAACATATATTTTGTCGATTCAATCGCCCATGAAGAAATATGCTTCTGATCAGGAAAATCTTTTACGCCTTCCATGCTGTATGTTCCATCTGGAGCCATTGCCTTTATTACTCTAAATAGCATCGTAGCACACTGTTCTCTGTTTATTAATGTTTTTGGAGAAAAAGTTGTGGCAGAAGTGCCATTAGTAATTCCTAAGCTAAAGGCTTTTAAAATCTGTTGATTAGTTGTATCATTGAACGGATTAGAATTTGTAGGAGCAGCTGTCTCCCCCGATGATTTTTCATACAATAAAACTGCTAGCTCGGCAAATTCTTCTCTTGTTATCGGTTTTGTCATATCGGCACCCTTTAATATTTCAGGGATTAATCCTGCAGCTTCAGCTGCCTGCAGTTCTTTTGTTGCCCATTCATTAGCATTGCTCCAGGCAGGTGTGTTTACTGATACTATATTTGACCACTCTGATTGAAGAGGTCCAACATTAGCTCCACCATCATACGTATACCGCATGCGAAGCTGAACATATGCCTTGTCAATTTCTACGACTTTGCCATTATCATAAGTTACAGGCACATCTACAGTTCTTGATTCGCCTGATAGCCACCAGACTCCGGCCTCTGCATCTATCCAACCAGTGTTGTTAATATTAATCAGATGTTCAACTGTAATAGAAGTTGCATCATTTGCCTGAATGTAATTGTTTGCATCCTGAACCTGTTTAGGTGTGATTGCTGTAAATCTTATTTTAGGGGAACCATCAGGATATTTTTCAACTGCAAGATTAGAAATAGTAGGTTTTTCAAGATATGTCGGCTTTTCTAACAATACGCCATTTTTGCCATATGCAAGTACTTCAGACCATGGTGAAAGTATAAATCCTTCTTCCTCAGAATCTTCAATATAATACTCCACATATAATCTAACGCGAAAATATATAGTATTGTTTGCTAAATCAAGGCGGTTATCACTGCCATCATCAAGTGTCCCTCTAATTAAAGCATTTCCTAACATTTTTTGAATCGGTGTATCTCCCTCATCACCATTTCTTAAATCCAGTATGCTTACTTCATTGGTTGTTTCGCCGGTAAGATACCCTGTTTCCGCATAAATGCCAGAATCAAACTCGTAATATTCACTTATTGTATCCCAATCAGTAGTATAATGCCAATTTCCATCATTCAGCTTCCAGTCTATTTGGGCTGTATATGAAACGCTGTTAATGCCTAAAGCATCGTGATCAGTCTGCTCATAATCAACAAACTTTAAAAGTTCTGGATCAACTGAAAAAAATAAGCTGGTACAGTGTTCAAACTGGCTTGTTTCACTAACTATTAATGATCCTGGTGCCTTCCATGATGTAGGCATTTCAGAAGCACTTGCGTTCAGCGGAATCAATGCTAAAACCATAATAAATGTTAAAATAATTGATAAAATTTTTCTTTTCATATTATTTCCCTCCTATAATATGCAATCACTTAATAATTTCAAAACAATTTCATTCATGACAAATAAATTAATAGTATAATGAAAAATATTTTAAATATTTTTATATGGTGTTATCCTGCTCCAATATCACGGTAATTCATTATTATCTCCGACCTTGTGTTTATTTTAAGCTTCCTGCATATTGACTTTTGATATTTATTAGCAACAATATATCCTATATGAAGCTTGTGCGATATTTCCATGACAGTATAACCCTCCAGTAAAAGCAGATAAACATCCATTTCCCATGCTGTAAGACTTTTTACAAAAATTTTTTTTTCTTCACTACTGAAATAAACCATTTTGCCATATGGAGTAATTACTCCAGGAACGGTCATATCATTACTTATATTTATATTTACATATGTATGAAAAAATGATTTTAATCTTAAAAAAAGTCTTATGATTATATCCACTTGTAAATAATCACCTCCTAAACTCATGTATCATGGAAACAATTAAAATAATTACATATATGTTTTCATTTGTCTATTCAATAGTTCATCTGATAAATATAAAAATCCCCCTCATTAGTCCTAATGAGAGGGTTAAATTTATGTTTTATTTAGAAATATAATCTTGCAAAATCAATATAAGTTCTGTACGGCTATTAATATTTAACTTGCGATATATGGAAGTGCAATATGTATTAATTGTGGCATATGCCTTAGATTGCATTCCTGCTATCTGCCGCATTGTATATCCTTCCAACAACAGGACACAAACCTCAGTTTCAGCCGGTGTCAATTTATAATCCTTGAGCTTTGCTTCTAAACGAGAACATTTTGTTACATCAAAACGGTAGGAATCATCAATCCATTCACCCGAATAAAGAAGTTTGATAAAAAACGGGGACAATACAAAAAATATTATTACAATGAATATTGAAACAAGTGCCGTAAATATAGGCGGAGGCAGCATCTCAACATTTTCTGAAACCCCTATAATTATAAAGGAAATTATGTAATATATGGTAGACAATATTATCCCAAATTTATAGAATTTAATGCTTTGAAATTTTTTTGTCATAAACCCTGCAAGGTAATAAATATTTACAAAACCTATTGCATATGAACTTCCAAAGCATGATGCGGAAATCAGCATTACCTCGCGGCTTTCAATACTTATTATATTTACAACAAATCCCATTGCAAGGAACGCAAAGGAAATATTGAGCATATTGCATATATTTATTGAAAAACGCTTTTGAAAAAATATTACAATAAAAATCCCTATTAAAATACCGAAAAAATAAAAACTTTCAATTTGATCTTTAGAAACATTTACAATTTGTCTCAAAGTTGAAGGTGCAACGACATCATTAAGTGAAATAATTACAAATACCAAAGGCATTAGAGAGTAAGCTCTTCTTGGAGCTTTTATATTATTATTGACTGGGATTTCTTCAATATTATACTTATAAAAATAAGAACATACGAACAACAAGATCATTATGGAAAAAATAATTAAACTTGGCGTATCTATTATATAGCTGTGTTCAAGCAACCTAGGTTTTACATACATCAATACTTTAGGTAACAGCACTGCCAATATCATAGAATAGAACTTTTCAGCATTATTGAGTATCATAAAAAAAGCAAATGTATTTGATGCAAAAATGTGCCCAATGCATGCTGATGCAACAATCATTAAAGATTTCGAAAGAATGCTTGCTCCTGTAAAGCGAATCGCTATAAAGCATATAAAAGCTGTTATTACGCTGTAAATTGTTTTGGGAACAAATTTTCTTCCATCTATAAATACAGGAATAATGCAACCTACAGCGAGAAAGATGTAATAATATGCAGAAGTATAACCTACATTTTCATAATATAGTTTACTATCAAACTTGAATCCGCCCATCGGTAGAAAATATGAATATAGCCATATAAAAATAGCAATCCATCCTATAAAATAAGGAAGATTTTTTTTAGAAACAGATTTAATGCTAAGGGTGTCTGCCATTCTAAAGGAGCTACGTAAAAATTTATTTATATCATAAATATAGGATTGCATCATATACCTCAATTTATAAATTTTTAGTAAGATTGTTGTAACAAAATTTAAGTATCATATACACATTATTATAGTACTTTTTAACATATCGTGCAATATTTAACTTAAATATACTGGAACGTTTCAGCTGTCTTTTTTCATGTCTTTCAAGCTTGGAAAGACCTTTGATTAATTTGCTTACGTAAGTTCTCAACTGCAAATAACATCGTTATCTTTTACTTTTATTCTTAAATTCATCATAACAATAGATGATATTAATATAATAATTCCCAAAACATTTATGAAATTAAGTTTTTCCTTGAATAATATGACACCTATCAATGTGGCAACAACTGTCTCAACTGATGCAATAACAGGTATTCTGGATATTTCTAAATTTTTTCTTAATCCCCCTAAATAAAGCAAATAAGAGCCTACGGTTGGAATGAGACCATATGCAATTGAATAAATCCAAAATTTAAGCCCAGATACCGCTGCGATAGATTCCCATGGTGCTGTAAGTATGCCAAGAGTTATCCAGCCAAAGAAAAAACTGTAGAATACAACTGTAAACGGATGAATATTGCCTGATGCAATTTTTCCGATTATTGTTACCAAACTATATAGGAAAGCTGCTGCCACTCCAAAAATTATTCCCATAGCAGATAATTTGAAATATGACAAGTTTCCTCCAGTAACCATTAAAAAACATCCAAAAATATTTAACACCAATGAAAAAATCTTTAAAATTCCTATTTGTTCCTTGAAAAATATTATTGACATAACACATACAAATACAGGAGCAGTATATAAAAGTATAGATGCTGTTGCAATTCCAACACTCTCGATACTTACATTATAACAATAATTAAAAAGTGCCTGAGACAATATACCTAACATCAAACATTGAATAAGTCCGTTTTTATCAATTTTGAACAATTTTATTCCACCCTTGCAAATCATAACAGGCACTATTATCCAAAATCCCATAAATAATCTCATAAAAGCTGTTAATGTAGAGCTTGCTCCTACACCATTCAACAACTTTACAAATAACCCGATTGTTCCCCACAATATTCCGGCTCCAAAAATCATTACATAACCGATATTATCACTTGAATATATTTGTTTTGCCAATTCCATTAATTTATTCATATTTTTTGTATTGTCGGATATTCTCCGTCCCTTTCTAGATACTTTTCATAATGTAGCTCATAAGACATATTCATTGTTCATTATACTATAAATTCTGTTTTTTAGAAATAAGATTTATTCATTTTGTTACAATGTCAATATTAGTATTTCTTAAGAAGCTAAATAATAAAAAAAGTACACTTTTTAAAACATATTAAAAGCTTGCAATCCATTATTTACAATGAACTTCAAGCTTTTTATTATAATGTTTTTTCTAAAAATTTAATACAAATTTCTAAGAATTTCATTCACAACTATTACAAATCCGAAACGGTATATGAAACAAATTTTAGAGCATCAATAATTTCATTGCAAGTTACATTGCGTCCAGGTTCAAAATTTCCTTGATTGAGAGAAAACACTCCATTATCCACCAATATTTGAACAATATTTGCATTGTCGCATTGATCCAGGTCATTAATAGGAGTTGCTTCCGCTGTACGCTTGAAATCACCTGTCAGAAATATTGTCTGTGCAAGCATTTCTCTTGTAACATTTGAATCCGGCTCAAAATATTGCTGTTCACCGTCTTCTTTATAAGGAATATATCCTCCCATAGCGCAAGTTTCAATATAATCAAAATCATCATCCTGCCAGGTAACATCACTAAACATGCCGTATATATGCCCTTTTGTATCAGTTTCATAATATTTTGAGGATGATGTTATGTAGATAGGAATGTGGAGCTGCCTAACCATGATGTTTGCAAAGTCACGCTTGTCAGCAGCATCATCAACCTCATATTCTGAAATATTATCTACGACATCCGGATAAAGATATCGTGACAATTCCCTCACTCCTTTATAAAATCTGAACGTTGGCGAAGATATGATTTTTTCATTTAAGATATACACTCTTTTATCCTTTATTGCCTTTATTGTGTCAAAGCCCGGACGAATGAATATGGAGTGCAAATTGCCTCCGGCATTCATGGCACCCCGCTGAGACACGTAAACATCAATGTCATCAGCGAGAGAAAGTATTTTTTCAACTCCGAATGTGGCTATGGAGCTTCCTTCCTCAACGGCTTCTGCTTTTTCTGCTATGTTGATTCCTCCTGCAAAAGCAATGGCGTGTGCTGCCATTGATTCTTCTGTTATTGTGCGCAGATTCGCTTCAGTAGCTTCAAAGAATATCCTTTGTTTTTCAATTACAGATTTTGTCTTTGAAGAAACATCATCAATATTCTCATGAAACAATGCTAGTTTTTCTTTTGCTACTTCCTCTGTTCCTGTTAAAAGTGAGAGCTTTTCGATATAGTCATCAAAGTCCTCAAATTTCTCAGGGTACAATGATACAACCGTAATTCCTGCGTTTTCAATAGCCTCTACAAAATCAGGAACTTTTCTTGTAATAAATGGACGTATCAATACGAGATCAGGATCTGCAGCAATTATTTTTTCCGGGTCGTCCGTATAGTCATAAATTGGAATTTTTTGAGTTTCCGGAGGATATATTGATGTATCATGAACGCCAATAATCAAATTGCCTGCACCAAGTTCAAACAAATTTTCAGTGTGGGCGCTGTACAAAGAGATGATGCGGGAACATGGTTCATCAATGGCAATTTCTCGCCCGTCATCATCAGTGAATTGAATAGCGACGTCTATTTGTTTTGCATTGTCAGGTTGTACAGCAACATCCTTTGTTTCTGTACAACCTGATAATGAAAATGAAAACATGATTATTGCTATTAATAAAGCAAACATTTTATTTTTGTTATTTTTCATAGCTGCCTCTTTTCTTAAATCGAGTAGAATGTACCGAGGCATGAAGCACCTCGGTATATGTCTTTTGCTTACTCTTCAGCAGGTGCATTGATGGCATTATATACATGCTGTACATACATGTCATGAATTGAGCTGAATTCTCCAAGCCCTCTTAATACACATTCAACTTCAAAGCCTTCTGCCTTAAAAGCTGTCTTCCATGAACCTTCTTCATCTCCTGCCATGTCATTGTTTGCATGATCTCCTGCAACAACCATGAGAGGTTCTAGTATAACTTTTGTGAAGCCGGCATCTTTCACATGTTTAATAACTGTATCTAAATCAGGATAGCTTTCAACTGTACCCACAAAAATATTATTAATTCCTTTATCTTTAAACATGTAATCCAGTGCAGCATATGTTGCATTTGCAAAGTGTTCAGTTCCGTGTCCCATAAGAACCAACGCAGTATCTTTTGGAACATCAGTTGCTATTTCATTTTCGAACGCTTCTATCAATGTCATGTAATCTTCAACGCTTGACAAAAGCGGTGCGCTGTATATAATTGAATCAAAATTTTCAGCGTACGGCTCGATGGATGCTTTCATTTCATCGAATTCAAATCCATTCATTATGTGTGTCGGCTGAACCACAAGAGTGCCTACTTTATCTGCAACCAGCTGTTGCATTGCTTGATCAACATTTTTGATGTCAAGTTTGTCTCGCTCCTTAAGCTTATCTATGATAATCTGACTGGTAAATGCTCGGCGAACTTCGTAATCAGAATATTCGTCTGCTATGGCCTTTTCAATGGCATCAATAGTCAAGGCGCGTGTATCATTGTAGCTGGTTCCAAAGCTTACTACCAAAATTGCTTTTTTTGCAAGATCCCCAACTTCTGCTGTTTTTGTATCTGCAGCTGTTGAAGAGCAAGCTGCCAGTGTAAGAACCGTCAATGCGGCAAGAACAAGTGTAACAATTTTTTTCATTTAATTTACTCCTTTTTATAATTAAAATTTATTTTTAATGAAGAAACCTTTGTTTTCAAAGATTTCAACTTTAACATTGAAAACATGATGGAACATTTCTTCCGTCATTACCTCTTTAGGTGTGCCAAAACCTGCACAGCGGCCATCTTTAATGGCATAAATTTTATTGCTGCAACCATATGCAAGATTTAAATCATGGTGAATGGCAATAACAGCAAGTCCATCCTCACGGCAAAGCTTTTTAAGCAATTCGGACATTTGTGAACAAACAGAAATATCCATTTCAGACATTGCTTCGTCCAACAGCAATACCCTTGGCTCTTGAACGAGTGCCCGGCACAAAGATACACGCTGCCTTTCACCGCCGGAAATCTGTGTGATGGGTTGCTCTGCCAATTTCCATGTATCTGTAGCCTTCATCAATTGCATAACCTTTTTATACTGTATATCACTTATTGAACCAAAGCGTTCCTGGTATGGATAAACCCCCAGTAAAATGCTTTCAAGGCAGGTAAAAGGCATAGCTTGTTGGGAATTTTGCTGGACGATTGCTATGCATTGAGCCCTGAGCCTCGGATTCATATCTTGCAATGTCTGATTTTCACAGTACACATTCCCATGTTTTGATTTTTCCAATCCGCTGAGTATATTAAAAAGCGTGCTTTTACCGCTGCCGTTAGGTCCGATTATAGAAATGTACTCGCCTTCATAGACATCAAGGCTTATATCCGTAAGAACCTGTCGTTTTCCGTAATTAAAATCAATATTTTGTCCTCTTAAAACAGGGGTAAGATTATCATGTTTTTTCATGTTTACCTCCTGGGACCTTTAAAGTACACAAACAGGAAGAATGGCCCTCCAAACAAAGTGGTCAGTACTCCGACGGGAATCTCTCCATTAGAAAACAAACGTGTAACATTGTCTGCAACCATCATTAAAAGTCCTCCAAATAACGCAGAAAGAGGTATCATCACCCTGTTGTCCGCTGTCAGCCACATTCTTAACAGATGAGGAACAACAAGACCAACAAATCCAATTACACCACTTACAGAAACACAAACAGCAGTTAAACTTGACCCGATTATCATGTAAATCAGACGTGTTTTCTTTGTGTCTACACCAAGAGCCTGAGCACCTTTGTCTCCCAGTGTCATTATGTTCAAATCATTAGCGTAAGCGTAAGCAATGATGCAAGCTGTGAGGACTGTTGGCATTAAAAGAAATACATCAGCCCACTTGCAAGCCACAAGGTTTCCCATTATCCAAAAGACTATGGCGCTCACATCCTCCCCCGCAGTCATCTTTATAAAACTGATTCCTGCAGACAAAATGGAACCTATTATAATGCCCGAAATAATCAAGCTGCTTGTGGTATAAACTCCGCTGCGCTTAGAAATCAACAACACAATCATCATTGTCAGAATTGCAAATCCAAAAGCAAAAACAGTTGTAGGTAATGCCAGTCCATATAAAATATTTAATAAAATTGCCAGTGATGCACCGAATGCCGCACCGGTGGAAATACCCAATGTATAAGGATCAGCCAGAGGATTTCCTAGAAGTGACTGGAATATTGCTCCTGCCACGGAAAGCCCCATACCCACAAACAAACCGCACAAAACACGAGGTGTTCTTATTTCCCACACTACGGCAACTATGTTTTCCTTTATTCCGCTTAAAGAGTGGTGAGTAATTTTTCCCAACAAGATACCCATAGATTCATCAAACCCAATTTGCATTGCACCTGTACCCACAGCAGAAATAAGTGTTATTATTATCAGTGTGAAGATTCCAAATCCTATCATTATATATTTATTGCGATTACATTTTCGCTTTTGAATTTCATCCATATAAACCTTCCTTCCCAAATGGGGTTAGGGCATTTCACAGTCTCAATCATAAATTTATTTGTTCGCTACCGCTCACATAAATTTGGATTTCGTTGCGTTTGACCTACCAACCATTTTTTAGAAATCACTCTAAAAAATGGGGTTAGGGCATAAAAAAGAGCCAACTAGCAATTGCTAATTAGCTCCCATCAAACTAAAGACATAATATATGTACTTCCCTTACATATTTTTCTTCTTCAAGGCAGGTCTCCTGGCTTACAGTTCATCCTCCGTCTTACCTTCCCAAAGTTTCCTTCAGTGGCATATTAAGACTTAGTCTCTGCTTACAGTGATGGGTTCGCACTGGACTTTAACCAGTTTCCCTATTCTCTTTATAAAAAGCACCTTAAATGTTTTCGATATTCTATTTTATACCAATATATCATAATTTTTTTTGTTTGTCAACATTGCAAAAAAATCAAATCTACCGTTTTTTAACTGTACACCTTCTTATTTACTTCTTCAATTTTTCATCAATAATATCATTATCAAATGGAGTTTCATATGCTGACTGATTTTTAAAATCCGTTACTGCCTTTCTAACTCTATTTATTGAAGATATTGTTCCAGGTCCACCAATACATCCGCCAAGGCATGCCATGCCTTCAAGCAAATACCCATTCTTTTTTCCTGCTTTTGCCAGTCTCATTAGTTTTACACACTCTTGGAGAGTAGATGCACTTTCAACATTTATTTCCCTTGAAGGATCAATTTTTAAAGCAGTATTTTTCACTGCTTCAGCTACTCCTCCTGCTATGGCATAGCCGCGGCCCAGCGATGAAGCATCCTGTATTTCTTTTGACACCTCAATTTCCGATAATTCAATTCCTTTAGCAACAAACATACCCATGAGTTCCTCAAAGGTTATTACAAAGTGAACATAATCCTTGACATCTTCTCTTAATGCTTCTAACTTCTTAGAAATACAAGGTCCTATAAATGTTATTTTTGCCTCCGGGTCTTTATCCTTAATATATTTTGCTGTCTCAACCATTGGTGAAGCAGAATCTGAAATATATTGGTACTGATCCGGAAATAACTTCTCAACCATTATTGTCCACGAGTTACAGCAACTTGTTCCCATATAAGGATTTTTTTCAGGTACTCTTTCAAGAAATTCTTTTGCTTCACGCAGAGTTGTAATATCAGCTCCCAGACTTACCTCTACTATATCTCTAAATCCAAGCTGTTTAATACCTTCAAATACTTGAGCAGGAGATGCTAATGGTCCGAACTGCCCTAAAAATGACGGAGCTATTATAGCATACATATGGCTATTGTTTTTGAGAGCGATAACAAGCTGATATATTTGTGACTTATCAGAAATCGCTCCATACGGGCACTGAATAATGCAATTCCCACAAGATACGCATCTGTCTTGGTTGATTTTAGCTCTTCCTAAATGATCACTTTCTATTGCATTAACACCACATGCTGCTGCACAAGGTCTTTCATATTTCACAATTGCGTTATATGGGCATGTTTGCTCACATCTGCCACATTTAATGCACTTATCCTGATCAATTATTGCTCTGTCCTTCCCTATAGAAACTGCATTTACAGGGCATACGTTAGTACAGGGATGGGATAAACACTTTCTGCAATTGTCCGTAACGTAAAAAGCTTTGGTCGGACATGCTTCACATGCATAGGTGATGATATTTACTAAAGGCTCAACAAATTGAATTTCACTAACATTTACTTCAGAAATTCCGTCAGTAACTCGGTGGTACTCAGTTGGTTTCCTTACGTCTAGCCCCATTGTCAGTCTTAGTCGTTCATCTACTATTGCTCTCTCTCTAAATATACTGTCTCTATATAATGCTACCTCTCCGGGTAAAATCTCATAAGATAATTTTTCTAATTCACTTAAATCAGTACCATCATATGCCATTTTAGCAATCTTTGCAAAAACCTGTCTTCTAATATTAATCAGATTAACATAACTTTCCTTCATAACTATTACTCCTATAGTTACTTACTATCACTTTCTCATTTTATTTACAATTTTCTCCATTACGGTCTGACTAGTGGCATTAAACATAATCTCGTCATCTATGACTACTACAGGTGATACTTTTTCACCAATTTCTTTACAAAATCCTAAACATTTAACTGCTTCCACTTCTAACTCTTCATCTTTATAGTTTTCTGCATCTTCGCTAATGATGTCCTTCAAATCATCAATCTGATCTAAAATTCCCATTGAACCCAGCAGTGTACAACTTGAACCTACACAGACTTTCACCTTCATAATGTTCCTCCAAATATTTTATGTTTTTATTCTTTTTTAATATTATATAGTATTAAAGTTCATTCTTCCATATAAAAATTAATAAATTAAAGGACCGGAAATTAAGCATTCTTATCCAACTTCATCTGTTTTGCTTTACTAGTTCTTTAAAAACCATTTAACTATTCTTTCCTAATTTTGTTTACAATGCTCATGAAACTGTTTGTAAGTGCTGCAATATCAGTGCCCATTGCCACAGAATCAAAGCCAATATTAAAATCTTTTATTGCAGTTTCTAGATCATTAGCAAATATCATTGCTGGTTTATTGACATTTATACATGCTTTCAATATTCGTGATAATGCTTCTGTAAATTCATCTGTATTAAATTGCCCTGGTTTACCCAATGCTATAGATAAATCATAAGGTCCTACAAATATACCATCAACTCCATCTATCAACATAATTTCTTCTATATTTTCTAAGCACCCCAATGTTTCACATTGAGGTATTATCATAGTTTCGATGTTGCATTTATTAAAGTATTCACTAAGTGGAGATGTAAAATCTTCGTATCCATATCCTGCTGCTCTGCCATAGAAAAATCCACGTTCGCCCATTGGAGCATACTTACCCCACTTAACAAGGTTTTTAACTTCTTCAACCGTTTCAACACATGGAACAATTAATCCTTCTGCTCCTATATCAAGCATTCTCAAAACTGATGGTCTTGTAATATCTTTAATTCTAACAAAAGGAGTTAACTTGCTTAATTTTGCTGTTCTTATGAATTCCATAGCACTTTCTTCTGCAAATGGACCATGTTCTGTATCAATTATTATGTAATCTAAACCACTATAGCCTAAGCCCTCTACTGCGTTAGCTGTTCCAAGTTCAAAAAATGTTCCAATTGTTTTTTCCTTATTTAACATTTTTATTCTAGTATAATTAATCATTTAATAAGACTCCTCATATTCAATCTTTATATCAATCAAAAAGAACCATCCCCGATTTTCCCGCTTTACTTATGTTATCAGCAAATTCTGCTGCTTTATCTCTTATATTATCTATTTTTTCTATGTCTCCATAATCATTTGCAGTTTCCATGAGAACAAATTTAGGCGGAAGCATAAATGTTTTATTTATATTCAACCCACTTATTAACTGCTGGGCGATTATATCGCTTCCACTAAAACCGGAAACAATTATCGCATAAACATATTTGTCATAGAATTTTACTTTTCGAAATAAAGCTGTCAAACGGTTTATAGTAGCAGACATATTGGCACTTATGGCATCGTTGTAATTCGGACAAAGCAATATGAGAATATCGCAATCAATTATTGCAGGATACACTTCTTCAACCATAATTCCTCCATAAAAGCAATTGTTGCTCTCTGAGTAATGTTTGCAAGCTTTATATGAACAGCCTTTACAATCTTTTACCGAACCATTTTCTATGTGAATCTCACTAATATCGTATTCCTTTAGGTTTTCCTTTACCATCTTCCACAAAGAAAATGTATTTGATTTTTTGTGGTAGCTAGCATAAAGTGTCAAAATTTTCGGCTTAACAATTTTATTGATGCTGAAATTCATCAATCTATCAACAACATTTTTACAATCATTGAGACAAATATCTTCAAGACTCAAATTTGAATCAGATATTTTTTTTTGAGTATTGAAATTTTTTAATGAACCTGTGGCTTCAGACAGCGGCCTTCCCGGGAACATGCATCCTGCCATGTTTGCATAAAATATGGTTTTTCGAGCTGTATCTCTGGAAAACAATTCATTGTTGCTGTTTATTATTACGCTGCCAACTGAATTTTCCATAAAGTCAGAACCGGATAATTTTATTTTTTCAAGCATTTTTAAATGCTCTATATTTATGCCCGAATCGCCCAACTCCACAGCAAATAATATTCTCTTGTTTCTCATATTCTTCAATTCATCGCATGTTTTAATTATGTCGCAGTCATATTCCATCAAAGAATATTCAAGCATTTTTTCAAGCCTTTGTGATATTTTCCCCGGCATAAGCACATATAATTTATCCACATTATCACCACCCATATCGTTAAGTTTTAAATTTTAATTTTATACCCTTAAAAGCTCTTCATATGTATGTTTTATTCTGACGAACAGATCTTCAGGCATTATAATTTTTTCTATTTCAAGTCCTGAAGGCAAATTTCTGTTTTTTGCGCCCATGAAAACACCTCCTAAATAATTAGAGCTGTAATGATATTTCCCTTCCAGAGTACAAATTATTGATATTGCTCCTGATGAAAGTGCAGGTGCAATATATGGTTTAAATCCTATTTTTCTAACTTCAAGATTTGCTCTAACTGCAAGTTTTGTAAGTTCCTTTGAAATTTCATCGTCATAGTTGATTATGCTGTTTGCAATGACTAAATCATTTCCATGTGGCCCAAATGCTCTTCCTTCTTTGAAGTATGAAGAAAACTTTTCATCGCTCTTAGCGTAATACATTGCCCTTGCATTCATGACACCAAGTCCGTATCCTTTTATTTGTTCAGGAGCAAGACCACCTTTGCTTTCTTTTAGAACACAAGCACACAAAGGATCAACCGGATCAGATACTACTGCAAATATTCCTTTGAATCCCACGTCAGCTGCCATTAGAGCATATTCTTTAATTAACTTTGCATTTTCTTCAAATTGAACCATTCTTACGTCAACCGACTCAGCTCCTACAGGAGGAACTCCCTTGGAAGCACAAAAAACAAACATATCACAATTAAATAATTCATGTTTTTCTATTCCGTGCACATTTGGAAAATAATCATAATCAAAAGGAAGAGAAGTTTGATTCATTTCATATTCCCATCTTTTGATTTTATCTTGGCTTCTATCAAATATACCTATTGACTCAATAGATTCTCCACCTAATAATTTTAATCCTGTGAGCAAAGTGCTTCCCACATCTCCCAAAGCTAAAACATTAACTTTTTTCTTCTTAATTTCTGACATGTAAAAACATTCTTCATAATATTCATACTCTGTATTTACTGCTTTGATTTTTCTTTCAAATATCATACTCAGTATTTTTTCAGGCAATAATTCCTTCAATTCATACTCTTCTTTTAATTTTAATAAATCAATACTATCTTCAAAATCATACAAATCCTGTACATCCGATACTGCAAATGACATTTTTGAAAATTGTTTTTTTGATTTATATAAAAAGTATAGTTCATTGCAATTATCAGGTATACCATCTACCTTAACATAGCTGTATTCATCTGATGAAAATAAATATTTACCTTTAAATTTGTAATAGAACATTATTTTATTATCCTTTCAAGTTTTATCAATGTTTCAATGCTTACATCCATATAACCTGATGCTTCCATGTTTAAATCATAAGATATATTGTCTCCCAAATACGGCAGTCTTGGAGATAAAAGAACTTCGCCAAGCCTTTTCACCGTAAGTTTTTTCTCATACAATTCCTGAAACTCCGTTTCTAAAACACGAAGTATGTTCTTTGCATTTTCGAGACTAACCATGGATAAATTATATATTGCCTCATTTGAAGCATTGTCGATATACACCGGAGCGTAGTATGGAAGTATAAGGTTGATTGATGGAATCAAATTCAGCATATTCTCATTATTATGCCACATACCATCTCCGCCTAAAAACGGATACATTAAATTTTCATTAAACCATAACCTTAAATTAGGTATAAAATATGCACAATCTGAATCTCTAGCCTGTATATCCATTAAATCTTTTCCTCTTCCTGACATTATACCTACGATGATTTTTTTTACTTCAATATTATATCTTTTGAATATTGGATCTAATTCTTTAATTCTATAACCCTTATGAAGCAAATCATCTACTAAAATTACCGGTTTTTCAAAAGACTTTATAGTTTTAACCTGATTTTCTATCGGTGAATAACAAGGATATTCTGAAATTTTGAAACGTTTTGCATCAGTAGAGTATACTTTCTCAGTATGCAGCGATTTCGTAACCGTATTAGGCACAACCATCCCCT
This sequence comes from Sedimentibacter sp., assembly GCF_033447055.1. Taxonomy (GTDB): domain Bacteria; phylum Bacillota; class Clostridia; order Tissierellales; family Sedimentibacteraceae; genus Sedimentibacter. The sequence continues at coordinate 68,028 of NZ_JAWQJF010000061.1, read as the reverse complement.
TTAAAATATTACCAAAAGGAACGCACATGTAATCCCCTGTTGTTCTTGGAACCTGCACTTCGTTGCTAACATTGTTTATGCTACATATTTTATTAATTAATGTCTGATTTATCATATCATTGTCAATTGATAATACCAGACTTCCCGGATAAAGCTCCGTCATCGATTTTTGTAATTTCTTTCTAGCAATTCCAATCGCTTCATGTACTTTTTCATTTGCATTCAATGGCTCTTTTATAAAACTTTCTAAATTAAGAGTAAGGCAAATAGGAAATTTCATATCAACTGCATAGACAGTTTTATTCATTCCTTCATCTTCAATTTTAATAAACCCCTGAAGTTCTAATGTTTCAATTACTGCTTCACTGTTAATGTTAGATAGAATATTGTAATAAAGTGCATAAGTAAAATCATTTTTCAAACAATATGCCAGAGTTTCTGTTATTATAATTTGTTCCATATTGTCATAGATTTTACTTGGATTTATAAAAATTCCATCGATTATAATTATTCTTCCGGCTGTTTTTTCCCTTACATGATTTGCAATATCCTGACTTTTAAACTCCGAATACACTTCCGAAGATGCAATTTTGTGGAAAGCCGAAAATCCTAGAAGCTTATTGGAATTTTTCCCGTCCCTTATTACCAACAATTTTATGTTTTTAGATACTAATTCTTCTCCAATATTTTCATAAAGATTTGTATGCATAAAAATATAATGACCTATTTCATCAACAATTTTTTTGCTCAAATCTTCAACTACTTCTATTATAAAAGGTTTAGATTTTAAAATACTTTTATTCAAAGGTTCTCTTATATACAAATTTCTGTCATAGATAAAACTTTGCGCCAACGGATCTATTAAATTAGAAATATCCCTGTTGTTATCAATATTTTCTCTTATCTGAGTTGAACTGATATCTTCTAAGTATAAAGGAAGATGTAGCTCTACAAGGGACCCTTTTATTCTGTTTTTATTTTCATCAGCTTTTTTCATAGCGGCAGGAGTTAAATCATCCTTTGTCCTTTTGAATACTATGTGATTAAAGCTATGAATAGAATTTTTTGTTGGTCTTGCCTTATATGCGTTAGCATTCATCAATACGTCACTTCCGACAACAATGTAAATATCCTTTTCCGGAAACAAATCTTTCAAACCTTTCAGATCATATGCACTTGTAAGGTTAACAGGAATATCATCAGGAAACAAAAATACCCCTAACTCATCTGCTATTGACATATTTATAATTTGTCTTCTAATCATTCTTGGTTGAACTTTTTTAGACCATGAAAACTCATCAACAGCCAAATATACATCATAACCAAGATTTCTGATTTCCTCCACAATTCCTTTATGACTAAGCGAAAACGGATCAAATGTTCCCGGGAAAAATGCAACATTTCTGTTTATATTAATATCAAAATTCTTATAATAAAATTCATAATCACTTATAAATCTATAAATATGGTTAAATGATGCTGAATTGTTGAAGAAAAACAAATCGCCTAATTCTTTTTCGTTGATTAATGTAAGAAGTTTCTTGTAAATCAACAAGAATATTTTATTTTTTTCTTCTAAATTCAATTTCTTAGAGCCAAAAATATGTTGTCCAATTACAAGAAATGTCTCCTGTTTAACTTGTAAATTGTAATTGGCAAGGCCGCTTAAAATGATACTCAGAATCTTAACAAATCTTCTATTGTACACTTCATCTTCTTCATCAAATCTATTTTTATACTCAGGATAATGTTGAACCATTACACCAAATGTATTAATAACAAGAGCACTGGCTCTTTCATTAGAACCTTTATAAATATTTTTTAAATCATTAATAAATTCATCAAGTTCCTTTGGAGTTAAAAGCATCACAAAGCGTCCCAAGTATTCGGGTATATATTTAGCATATTGAAGTTCATCTATTTCAAGGCCTTTAATTAATTCAAATGCAATTTCATTTCTTTGATCTACTGTTAATAATGGACCGATTTCTACTAAAGAATTTCCCGCTTTATTCCTTACAGATTCTTTTGCGCTGACTTTGACAAGGTTTGCCAAATGTGTTGCAGTTTGAAGTAAAGCAACGTCATTTGTATTCTTTATATGATCCATGATATAATCAATGCTAATTGTTTTTACATTCCATGGTGTAGCAGCTTTCAGGTTATTAAGAAACAAATCAGAAGTTTTATAACATCTGCTTGTTATAAGCGTTTTATAGCTCTTAATTAAATCTTCAGTCATGTATAAATTCTTGGCTATTTTATATTTCAAATAATTTATGCAAAGTCCATCACTTTCTGAAATAACTAATATAAATTCACGAATTTTATTCAAAGCATCATTAGCAATATTCCTATTCTTAACAACTAAATTAAAAAACTGCACTGCCATTAGCCTTATATCATTAGCAGAATTATTTAGCGAGTCGATGGAATAATCTATGACATAAGTTAACTGATCTGTCTCATACAAGTCAACAGGTATACTAAGAAGCGAATTTATACAACTTAATTTTGCCACATATTCTTCTTCATATCTAAAATGATTTAAAAATATATCCAAATAGCTTTTTTTATCATTATTCCTTTTGGAATTAATTACGGCATCTACAAATATTCTAAGAGAATACCCTATCCATTCCTTGTGATTATCTGTTACTTTATAACCAGGGTCAAGAAAAAGTCCCAAATATTTATCCCAAATAGACAGACTACTCATATCTTCACTAATATCGAATTTAACATCACCAGGAATTTCCTTTGAATATTCCAGGTTAAATGATACAATAATGCTACCCATTAGACATGCTGCCTGACGCCTTATATCGCCTTCTCTGTGAACTAAAAGTTCATACAAAAAGCTAAGAGTAAATAGTTTTTCTTTTTGAGAAAGATATATTGAATATTCTTCGAGTATATTTAAATAAGACCTTAAATTCTTCCAGTCCTGTTCGCTTCTTGCAGCCTCTATCATGCTTGCAAAGTTAGCTTCATTGTTTAGTTTACTCATCAAAGAAGTATTGTGTTCAATCGCCATATATTTAAAATTTTCTACAACATCATGACCATCAATTAATGCATAATCAATAACTTTGGATACAGACGGTTGTTCTGTTTTAAAATCTGTATTTACTCCTTTATGAATGATATAATTTTCAAAATCTTTTAACTTCGAATAAACTCTCATATATCTTTTTTCTTTTGCTTCATCTACATTGTCAAGTTTATTAAGAATTATCTGAAATGATTCATTTAAATCAAAAATGTACATTTCATTGCCGTTTTTCGTTGATTTATTCTTAACTCTGAAATCAGCATATATTAAAATTAATGATTCCAATGGTAAATTTTCAAGTTCTAAATCCCAAGTAGAATGATTTGCAGCAATTAAAGATATTCCAGGCATATTAAATTTTACAAGCCATTGATCTGTATAATAATAATGAAGATATGCCACCCTTCTTTTCTCAAGACCTTTGCATCCATATTTTCCTATATCGTGGCCTGCAGCCGCACCGGAAACTAATCCTAAATTTACTGTAATCCCAACTTTTTTAAGCTGTCTTGCTATATGCATGGCAACGTAATGAACTGCTGCAACATGTTTTAGTGTATTATATCCATTCACTTCTGCATCAAGCATCATGAGTTCATATATATAATTTTTATCGAACTTGTCTATAAAAATCATATATTCTTCCGGATTAGGAAGTTCGCTTATTTCATTTTCAGTTAAAAAATTAAAATCTGCATATTTATCAAATACATCACTATTTTTTGCGTGATGTAAAATTGTTTTCAGTATTTCAAGATATATGAGCACACCAATTTCATATTTAGGATTAAGCTTTATTGTTGTTGCTTCAGGAAATGATTTATTTAGAACATATTGGAAAACATAAAGAAGCCAGTCTTTTGGAGATTCTGTGCAAACGCTATTTAAAATATCATAAGAAATATCAAGAACGTCCTTGCACAGCAATTGTTTTTTATTAATAAGTATTAATAAATTATTTACAAATTTCTTATTAATAATAAATGATTGAATTTTCTCCTCTGATAAATTAATTTGTTTTAGAAATTCTTTCTGCGTCAAACTTAGTAATATTTCTTTATGTAACTCATTCAACATAAACCTACTCATGCTGCACCTCTTAAAATATGAATTTAATCATTTTCATTATATCACAGGAATTAATATACTGCAATATGAGTTACTTTACAACTTTCTTGAGTATTGAAAACAACAATTTTACTTGAAAAATACAAAAAAATATATTATAGTGATATAAAATAAAATTTGGAGGCATTTATGTATTTATTGACTTATTCTTATGATAATTTAGAATGTACAGGTTTTTTAAATGAAGAAAAAAACGGAGTGATTCCTTCTTCGACAGTTTTTTCTAAATTAAATATTCCGGTTCCTACTGATATGCTAAATCTTATTGATTCTTTTAACAATCTTGAAAAAGAAAAAATTAATGAGATTATTCTTTCATGCAAAGAAGTAATAGATTTAGATAAAGTAAAAATATTATCACCTATACCATACCCTAAAAGAAATGTAATATGTCTCGGAAAAAATTATATGGACCATATAAGCGAAGTAAAAAGTTTAAAAAGTGTCACTTCTGATGTTCCAAGTAAACCAATTTATTTCAGTAAAATTGCTTACCCGGCAATTGGTAATAAAGAATTTGTAGATTCTCATTCAAATATTGTTAAAGAATTGGATTACGAAGTAGAACTTGCTGTAATAATAGGCAAAAAATGCAAAAACATATCTAAAGAAGAAGCGGAAGACTACATATTTGGATATACAATTGCGAATGATATATCAGCTAGAGATATTCAAACATCACATGTGCAATGGCACAAAGGAAAATCCTTTGATACATTCTGCCCGTTAGGACCTTACATTGTCCATAAATCAAAAATTTCATTCCCGCCGAAATTAGCAATCAAAAGCTATATAAACGATGAATTAAGACAAAACGGCAATACAAGCCAGTTGATTTTTGATATCCCTACAATTTTAAGTGATCTCTCTTCAGGAATAACATTGTATCCAGGAGACATTATATTGACAGGCACTCCTGCAGGAGTAGGTGCAGGTTTCAATCCGCCTAAGTATTTAAAATCCGGAGATAAAATGGAATGTGTAATTGAAGGTATTGGAACGCTTATCAATACAGTTAAATAAATTACATAATATTTTCTAAAGACAAGCATTCATTTTCATTAATTACATTAAATAAAACTCTTAAATGCTCAAGCTCCGCTTGAGCCATATTTTTGTCTCTGTTTTTTATATATGAATCAAGTTTTCTGATAGAAGAGTCTATATTGTCTATATCATTTTGATTTATGAAATAAATCCATAAATTTCTTGTATCTTTCCATTTTCCAAAATAATTACGCATGTCGTACTCAGCAATTTGCCAGTCGTCAGCATAAATTGAGTTTGACAATTCAATTAATTTCTCCCAATAATAAGTGGTCACGGGCTCTACAGAATTATAATAAAACCATATCCACGCACCAACAAATAATAATAAAACCAGTAAGGAAATAACTACCATCTTCATAACTACCTCTTATAAAAAACAAATTTATTTTGTTCATCGATGAAACCGTACAGAACATGCTCAGATTTTATATTATTCTTATTTAATTCTTTCTGCAGATCATCCATTGAAATATTGTACTTGCTTAAATTGTTTTTCATTATTTGCCCATCCAAAATAGTTGCAATAGGTATTCTTTCACACCTTGTACCCGGATAATCATCCGGAGCAATAATACTCATTTCGCCATTTGTCTCCATAATGAGATAATCTATATTTTCAATGCTGTAATACCCTTTAAGACGCATTTGCCCCAACACATCGTTTACATTTATCCTTAGCTTATTCATATCTTTTGTATTAAATTTTCCATGGTCAATTATAATTGTAGGAGTACCGCATATGATTTTCCTCGCGTAATTGTTTTTTAAAGTAACATACGATATGAAGCATTGTAAAAACATAATTACAGCAATTGCTACAAATCCATGAACCAGTGGAGCTCCTAAATCCTCCACAGGCATTACTGCAAGTTCAGCAAGCATCAAAGATACGACTAAATCAAAAGGCTGTAGTTCTCCCAACTCTCCCTTTCCCATTATCCTCATAGCAACAAGCAAAATTCCATACAATATAACTGCTCTAATAGCAACAATTATCATATATACCTCTCTATTCACCTATACTGATATTTTAACCAATGCTTCAAAACATATACAACAGGTTAAGAAAGATACCGCATAAATAAAAAAATACTCATATGAGTATTTTTTATTTATGCTTATTTATACTGCTTTATTAATAACATTTTTTAATTTTGCAAAAATCATTCTGCCTGCAGCAGTTTGAAGAACGCTTGTTACAGTAACTACAACTGAATCGCCTATACACTTTTTGCCGCCTTCAACAACAATCATTGTACCATCATCTAAGTACGCCAATCCCTGACCTGATTCTTTCCCATCTTTAACAACCATGACAGTCATTTCTTCACCAGGAAGAACTATAGGTTTCACTGCATTCGCAAGTTCGTTTATGTTTAAAACTTCAACACCTTGAAACTCTGCAACTTTGTTTAAATTAAAATCGTTTGTCAAAACTTTTCCACCAAGCTCTTTTGCTAATTTTAAAAGTTTAATATCAACTTCTATATTGTCATCGTAATCTTTTGATTCAATCAATACATTTACAGCATCATCTTTTTGAAGAATATTTAAAATATCTAAACCTCTTCTGCCTCTGTTTCTCTTGAGGCTGTCTGATGAATCTGCAATGTGTCTTAACTCTTTAAGAACAAATTCCGGAATAACAAGTGTGCCTTCAATAAATCCGGTTTTACATATGTCAGAAATTCTTCCGTCAATTATTACGCTAGTATCAAGTATTTTAGGAAAAACAATTTCTTTTTTAGAACCTTTATCTGTTTTCTTAGTTGCCTGAACTTTTTTAAGATTTAACTGTGGCCATATAACATCGTCTTTTTTTCTTGTGGATATTTTTATTCCCAAATATCCAAATAACAAATATGACAATAATGAAACTATCGTTCCAACATATTTGATATCTGAAAATGGTTGGCTTATAAGGAATGCTATAACAAATCCCACAATAAGCCCAAGAGCTCCCAATATAATATCCATTGTTGAAAACTTCAACAATTCTTTTTCAAAAGCTTCGACCATCTTTTGCCCAGTCTTTTTAATTTTAGCAGAAATAAGAAAAAATATAATTCCAAAAATTAAACTGATACTTATTATTACTAGCATGTTTTGTAACCCTGAAAATTTAAGAAGACCATTTTGATTTAACATTACGCCAATAAAAACACCTAAAGATATTCCAATGGTAGTAATCATCGCTCTTACAATTTTATCTATCATACAATCACCTCCCTCTAAGTATACCCAAATTTTGTTATATTATTAACTCTAACATATTTTTTATTATTTGGCTATAGTATTAATTAATTATTAACATATATTATTAAATTCACCTTAATTCCTAATAAAAAAAGAAATATGCACTAGCACATTAAATAAATTATTGTTCCGGTGCATCTTCATTTATAATTTTCTCTATATATTCCTGTACGATAATGCTGTCCATTTCTGTTGTAAGAACTATTTCACTTACAATCATTTGTTTTGCACTTATCAGCATCTTCTTTTCTCCGGTCGAAAGGCCTTTTTCTCTATCCCTGTAAGTCAAATCCCTTACTACTTGTGCAACTGCAAAAATATCGCCGGTTTTCATTTTTATCATATTGTCCCGAAATCTCTTATTCCAGTTAGAATCATTCAATACAGCTGCTTGCTTCAGTATATCATATACACCTTCAACAACACTCTTGTCAATAATGTTCCTCAAGCCAATATTATCAACATTATCCACAGGTATCATAAGCTTCATTTCTCCAATTGGCATTTTCAAAACATAATAATTTTTTACTTCGCCTAATATCTCCTTTGATTCAACGGTTTCAATAACTCCTGCTCCATGCATTGGATATACTACCTTATCTCCTAAATTAAACATCGCATCACCTCCTATTACACATAGTATACACCATTTAACAACTCATGTCAAATTTTTAATTATACCTTGATGTTATATTAATGTCAATACAAAATATATGTTTTTTTATTAATATTTCAACTTTTTTTGGATTCATACTAAGTATATTCAATAATATGAAAAAAATAATTTATTTTTTCAATAATTTTAAAAAAAATAAGTGTCGTAAAATTTATTTCAACACTTATTTTTTTATTCTTTGTAACTATTATTTAATTTCAATAACTTTCTTACACGTATCAACAATATTTGTTTCTGTCAATAAATATTTTTCAAGAAGGTCTTCGGGTTTTCCTGATTCTCCAAAAGTATCTAAAACTCCAACTCTTTTAACCGGAACAGGATACTCGTCAGAAAGAACTTCCAAGACAGCACTTCCTAATCCTCCAATTATGTTGTGTTCCTCTGCTGTAACAATAGCCTTTGTTTCCTTAGCAGCTCTTATAATTATTTCTCTGTCTATAGGCTTAATTGTGTGAATATTTATAACTCTTGCATCGATGCCTTCTTCACTTAACTGTTTAGCTGCCTTCAATGATTTTTGAACCATTATACCAGTAGCAATAATTGTAACATCTTTGCCGTCTTTAAGCTCAACACCTTTTCCTATTTCAAATACATAAGAATCATCATACACATCTTCAACTGCCATTCTGCCAAGTCTTATATAAACAGGTCCAACATATTCTGCCGCCTTTAATACTGCCTGTTTAGCTTCGATGCAGTCTGCAGGATTAATAACTGTCATGTTAGGAATACTTCTCATTAAACTTATATCTTCAATTGCCTGGTGCGACGCGCCGTCTTCCCCAACGGTAAGACCTGCATGTGTAGCAGCTATTTTAACATTCAATTTTGGATATGCCACAGTATTTCTTATGATTTCAAATGCCCTTCCTGCTGCAAACATTGCGAAAGAACTTACAAATGGTATTTTCCCTGCTATAGCCATACCTGCTGCTGTTCCTATTAAGTTTTGTTCTGCAATACCTACATTAAAAAATCTTTCAGGACTTACCTTCTTAAATTCAGAGGTTTTAGTTGAACCAGACAAATCCGCATCCAAGACTACTACATTTGTATTATTGGCTGCAAGAAGCTTTAGAGCTTCTCCATATGCTTCTCTTGTTGCTTTAGACATTCAAGCCACCTCCTATTTCTTCCATTGCTGTACAAAATTCTTCATCATTTGGTGCTTTCCCATGCCAAGAAGCTTTATCTTCCATGAAAGAACAACCCTTTCCCTTTGTTGTTTCAGCAATAATTACTGCTGGTTTTCCATTTACAGTCTTTCTTTCTTCAAATGCTTTTTCAAGGGAGTTAAAATCATGTCCATCAGCTTTAATTACATGCCAGCCAAATGCTCTCCACTTTTCGTCAATAGGTTCAATTGTCATAACATCGCTATTTCTTCCATCTATTTGCAGACCGTTGTGATCTAATATAGCTGTTACATTATCAAGTTTATAATGATTTGCAAGCATTGCAGCTTCCCAAATCATTCCTTCCTGCATCTCACCATCGCCAATAAGTACAAATACTCTATTTTCTTTTTTATCAAGTTTGAAAGCAAGAGCCATACCGTTTGCTATAGAGAGTCCCTGCCCTAAAGAGCCGGTTGATGCTTCAACTCCCGGAACTTTTCTCATATCCGGATGTCCCTGAAGTTTAGAATTCACTTGACGCAAAGTTCCAATTAAATCTTTGCCTATAAATCCTTTTTCCATAAGGACAGAATATAAAGCTGGTGCCCCATGACCTTTTGAAAGAACAAATCTATCGCGATTCTCATCCTTACAGTCAACAATATTCATTTCCTTGTAATACAAATACGTCATAATCTCTACCGCTGAAAGAGATCCTCCAGGGTGTCCTGATTTTGCTTCATGAATCATAGTTAAAATATTTTTTCTTATATTTTGAGCTACGACTTTCATATCTTCATTATTCATAATTTCTCCCTTTTTAGAATTCTTTAGTAAAATCCTGATTTGCTCTCCTCTTTTTATCTTGGTACTGTTTCCCAATCTTTAAGAAACTGGTCTATACCTTTATCTGTCAATGGATGCTTTGTCATTTGAACTATAACTTTATACGGAACTGTAGCTATGTGACATCCAAGTCTGGCAGCCTTTGTTACATGCATTGGATGTCTTATGCTGGCTGCAATTATTTCTGTTTCAATATTGTAATTGCTGAATATATCAACTATTTCAGAAATCAGTTCCATTCCGTCGCAACTTATGTCATCAAGCCTTCCAACAAAAGGACTAACATATGCTGCGCCTGCTTTAGCTGCTAAGAGAGCTTGACTTGCTGAAAAAATCAATGTAACATTTGTTTTAATATTTTCTCTATGAAGAATTTTTACAGCTTTTAATCCTTCAATCGTCATTGGAATTTTAATAATTATATTCTTATGCATTTTAACAAGCTCAATTGCCTCTCTTACCATTCCTTCGCAGTCGAGACTTATTACTTCAGCACTTATAGGACCATCAACAATTTGAGTAATTTCTTTTACAACTTCCTTAAACACTCTTCCTTCTTTTGCTATTAAAGATGGGTTTGTTGTAACTCCGCAAATAACACCCATGTCATTTGCTTTTTTAATTTCATCAACATTTGCTGTATCAATAAATAATTTCAATTTTATCCTCCATATTTGATTTCTTCTACTATATTTTTATTTCCAAAAATTACTTTAAGCATGAATACCGGCAACACTATTTGTCTCGATATTCTGTTTGGCTCTTTAATAAGTCTATAAAACCATTCAAGACCTAATTTTACATATAAGTCAGGAGCTCTCTTTACGTTACCTGCTAAAACATCTATGGTTCCGCCATTTCCTATAATAATTTTAGCGTTAATTTTATCTTTATTATATTCTATCCACTGCTCTTGCTTTTTAGCTCCAAAACCAACAAATAAAATATCCGGTTCTTGTTTGTTGATTTCTTCAACAACTTTGAGTTCTTCTTCGTGTCCACCCTGGCCTAGATGAGCACCTTTGAAATATCCGTGATGACTGCCTGCTATATTAATATTTGGATATTTATCATGAATATTTTTCAATGCATCTTCTGCTACACCAGGTTTCCCGCCAACAGCATAAAGCTTTAGTGACTTTTTTTCAGCCAATTCCAATAATTTCATTGACAAATCAAACCCTGCTACTTTTCCCTTCAAAGGATGATTTTTAATTTTAGATGCATATACAAGCCCTATTCCATCAGGAATATTAATATCAGATTTATTCATATAATTTAAAAACTCAGCATCATTTTGACACATCATAATAATTTCTGTATTAGGAGTATATATAATATATTTTTCTCCTTTTGACAATTTATATTCTACCGTCTGAAGTACTTCATCCATAGACTTATTGTCAATCCTTACGCCCATTATGCTTAACTTATCCATCACTATATTTCCTTTAATATTTTATAATTTATATTTGTTAATTCTCTTAACTTCAATACGCTTTCTTGAAGTATTTTCTTTTCTTCGTCTTCATTTTCAATTTTTTTAATAATTTCATCACATAAAAGCTCGACATCAATATTGTCAATTTTGCATGCTACTTTCATACTTACGCTGTTTACAAAATGATCAACTTTATGATCATATGAAACCGCCACAAAGGGTACATTTGCTGCTGCTGCAAATATTAACGAATGTAGTCTCACTCCCACCATAACATCCATATTTATGATTATATCAAAAGCTTCTCTTGTAGAAAGCCTCTCTTTGTAATAAACAGCTTTAGTACCTATATTTTTTTCAACTTCATTGATAAGTTCTAAATCCTCATTGTAATAAAAGGGTATAAAATGACATTCAATCCCATTTTTAATAAGTTTATCTGCAACCTGGCTTATTTTTTCACTTACATTGGCATTTTTCCAATTTCTCAGTGAAAAGCAAACTTTCTTTGTGCAATTTTGCTGTTTTTTTATGATTTTTCCGGTTCTTAAGTTTATTACAGGATCAGTGGAAAGAAATATTTTTTTTTTATCTACGCCTAAACTTTCGAGAAATTCTTTTGAATGCTTATCTCTCACTGTTATATAATTAACCATTCTCAAAGTGCTTGATACTGCGCTCTTGCTTTTTTCATTTATTATAGGCCCAATTCCCTGGCTAAGCATAACAATTTTGTTATTCATGAATTTTGCAAGCCTTATTAAAAACAAATAATAATAAATACTCCTTTTGCTTGTAACATCCTGCAAAAGACTTCCACCACCAAAAACAAGAACATCAGATGATTTTAATTTTTTAATTATAGAAAACACATTGTAACGGTCTATAGTATCAATATTGTATTTTTTTCTTGTTGCTTCTTTATTTCCAGATAATATTGTAATATTATTTCTTTCTGTTATTTCCAGGATCTGCTCTAGTGCCATCTCCAATATTGCTTCGTCTCCTAAATTGCCAAAACCATAATATCCTGCCAACAAAACCTTTTTCACTGCAATCTCTCCTGCACTTTCACAAATAATTTGTATACCCAATCAATAATAATCACTGTAATACACCCAATTATTATTCCAAATCCAAGAGCAATAATTGTTCTTGCAAATGATAAATAAATAGGGGTTCTTAAATGCGAAAATGTATTAATTACAGATGATGTTCCAATTGCTGATGTCAGCATAAATATTGCCGTAAAAAACTCAGATTTTTTACCTGCTGCATAAACAGCTGCAAATATTGCCGGAAATGCAATTAAAAATTCCTTTGTTCTTGGTCTTGCAAGCAACACATATTCCATAAAGTTTCTGGAAATCATTTCGATGCTAGAAGGTTGAATATTTGTTTCATGCCCTGTTCTAGATATATAAATATAACCTACCACTCCTATAATTCCTGCAATTATTCCGTAATAAATTTTAACTTCCTTGTTTAAAATTTTCACAGCAGCGTTTATTGCACTTTTTAATTGGTCCTTCTCTTCATTATTTATAAAATATATTAAATACATTATCATAAAAATTCCAAAAGGAATAATTTGGGCAAGTTTAACTCCTCTGAAAATATCCATTTCTAAAAAATACTTTACATCAGCAAGCATTGCATCGACAAATACAGCTCCAATCAAAGAAATTGCAACAGCACCTGTTAAAATAAGTGCAGAACGAATCATAATTTGAAGCTTTGAATACTCTTTTGCTGAATAATATATTTCTTTAATTTGAATCATAAAGAAATATATTGCTATGCTTGAAAATATTACAGCTGCTGCAAATGCAAATCCTTTTTCTGCGATACTTCTCATAACCAGCGGTAATACCGTTGCAGGAAGCGCTGCTAAATATAAATAATCTGCATATTTATATTTTATATTAAACATTTTTATAAACAAAAATACTCCAGCCAATGTAATTCCAAATGATAATACAGCAAGCCTTTTTGCCCCTATATGAAATTCTTGAATAGATTTTGCTTTTCCAAGTATTATATTATGTTCACTTAATCTGTTCTCTAAACTTGCAAATGTTCTTTCATACTCCTGCGCATCTGTTAAATATTTAGTGCTTCCTTCTTCTTCAAAAAACGGTTTAAAATATATAACTCTTATATTTCGTTCAGTTATTGCTCTGAACATTGTGTTTTCAATTTCTTCCGCACCTTCATAATTATAGTATTTATTTCTCTCTCTGATGTAATCCCACATTGTAAATGCTCTTAAAGCATTATATCCTGAATCTTCTACTAAATCATTTAACCCTTCCTGCTCTAAATGCTCTCTTTGAGTAGCACTTTCAATAAGAACAATGGAAATATTTTCTTCATTTATGTAATTCAATAAACTGACTTCATTGTCAGGATATCCAAGTACTTCACTACCGTTAAGAATATACATCCTAGGCTCTAACCCATATTTCTCATTAGCAGCTATATACGCCTCTGTTAATTTTTCACTGTATGTAGAAAAATTTATTGGTCTCAATATAACATCCAATCCTGCATCTTTTACTAAATTTATTTTTTCTTCATCATATCCAATTCCAATATTAAGCAATCTGGAATCCACAACACTTTTAGTTTCATATATACCATCGCCTGCAAGGTTAACAACTTTTTCTGTTTGACCATAATACAAGTCATCATTTGTACCATTTAATGTTATGTAATAAGCATCATCTAAATCATATATGTCGTAAAATTCATCTATATATCTTTCTTTTAAACCCGAAGTAATATAATCAAACAAATACTTATCTTTTGTCGTTACAATAACATCATTCGAGTCAATTTTTCCTTCTTCGATTAAAGATATTATTTCACTGTTATAATCATTTTGCCAATTATAATTATTTATCAGTTCTGAAACTAATGTTGCTCTCAGAGGTTTGCCGCTTTCTATGAGAAGTTTTATTGTTTCTTCTTGTATTGCAACCGACTGAGCTTTATAATCTTTAAATTCTTTAAGCCACCAGCTCAATTCTTCTTCTGAGCTGTCTGAAAATTTCTTCATTTCATTAAAATCAAGAACAATTTCAGCAGCCTTATATTGCTTTTCTATTTGAACTCTCTGATATATCGTAAATACGCCAACAACAAGTGTAAGACAAATCAATAAGAGCACTATTTTATCAATTTTATTTAACTTCATTTTATCTCCCTTTCAGTGCAATATCCAATATCTAATCTAAGTACAATATCATATTAATATCTTAAAATCAATATAAGTTCTTCTAATTTTTTTATTTATGCGTACCAACCTTCTCATATGGTTTTTTCCACTTTGCAATTATATCATTTCATTTTATTAAATTCAATATTTTGTTACATTGTTTCGTAAAACGTCCACATTTTTCATTATGCAACAAATCATTCTAACTATTTATTACCTCGGAAATATTCCTGAAAGCATTTATTCCAAATAGTGTTATGAAATTTGTGTCAGTTTATGTTGAAATATTTGTTATTTTAAGATAAAATGTATTTATACTATTAAGGGAGTTGTTATATTTGAAAAAAGTTTTTATTTTAATATTGATATTATCACTTGCTCTAACAACGGTTATTTTCGCTTCCCCAGGAGACACAACTGACCCAATAGTTGTGTTGAGCTACCTCAATGATCGTTTAACTGCTTTGATTGATGATTACAATTTGGAAAACATCGAAAATATGCAGGTACAAATAGATAAATTAAGCTCATCAGAAGGAAGCACATCGGAAGTCGGACAGACCCTGGAAATTGTAGAAGTTAATGCAGGTGAAAAATTAATAGCAGGTGCAGGAACAGAACTGATTTTAAGGCAGGGAGAAGCTAATGTTATCGGTTCTGAACTAGGTGGAATTTCAAACATAACTATGGGAAAAGAGTTTGTTTCCGGTATGGCTGTAGTTCCAAATAATCTTATGATAGTACCAAGAGATGACGGCAGAGGCGTTTACGCTGAAAACTTTGCATTATTTATGGTTCGCGGCACGTATGAAATAATAAAATAAGATAAAGGAATAGTATTCCTTTATCTTATTTTATTGTACCGTCTTTGTCAGCTCGGTAATTAATTTTTTAAATTCTTCATCAGCTTCGTACCCTTGAAGTTCTAATTTATTGTTTTTCTTGCTGTATTCATTGTAATATTTTTCTTTTACATATATTTTTTCATCTTCAATGTCATAATACAAATCAAAGTTGTACTCTTCATTATTCTCAAAAATTAATGTTTTGTTTTCAATAACAAAATTTACTTCCAGCCAATAATAACCATTTTCTTTTTCAGGAAGAGCTGTAATTAAGGAAGTTTCCTTAGCATCAGTCAAATTTTCCATTAAAATTTTTGCAGTTTCTGCTTTATCTAAGTCATCAGAAACAGTCCCATCAAAACTGTTTAATCTTTTTATGTTTTTATGCTGATTTTTATACCTTATTCCATCATTTGAATAAACATTGATATCCACTGCGGAAACGCTGCTGACTGTACCTGAAATTTCAACAATTTCAGAGTTTAAAACATCATCTAATGCTGTCACGTAATCGTCTTTTTTAAATACAGCAAAAATTAAATACACTATCAAAATAATTACTGCAGTTAAACCGAAAATACGTCCGTATTTCATTTTTCTCTTTTTACCATACATATTGCTTCGTCTTCTTGCCATAATTACCACCTTATACCTTTTGTTTTAAGAAGTTCCTGAATTTTTTGTTCAAGTTCCTCAACTGTTCCCTCGTTGTTTATAACCTCATCAACCATGGATACTTTTTCTTCAATAGATATTTGTTTACTGATTATTTTTAATACATCATCAGGATTTTTATTTTCAATTATTGCCCTTTTCCAGAGCCTTTCTCTTTGAGTTTGCTCATTTACATAAATAAGCCAAATTTCATCAAACTTTAAATCATAGAATTCATTTTTTTCTTTTACCTCTAAAATCAAGGGTATATCTAAAAATATAACTTCATCTTCACATTCATTAATACCTTTTATTAATTCTTCAACAACGGAATTATGGACTAAATTATTAAGAAATATAAGTTTTACTTTGTCATTGAAAACTATTTGCCCTAATTTTTGTCTGTCGATTGTGTTGTCTTTATTAAGTATTTCCTTCCCGAAATGTTTAACTACTTTGTTGTAAAGTGTATTACCTATATTGTAGCCTTCATGAACTATTTTATCCGAATCAAGGACCTTAAAACCCATTTCCTTAATTATATTAACTGCCGTGGATTTCCCGGTTCCAATACTTCCGGTAATAACAATAATTTTGGGGATTTTATTTAGCTTCATACCAACTACCGCCCACATTTACATCTGATTCCAAATGAACTTTTAAATTGTTAACCACATTTTCCATTTCTTCTTTTATGATTATTTTAACATCTTCAAGTTCTCCCTTATATGATTCTATAATCAACTCATCGTGAACTTGCAAAATTAGTCGAGACTTCATTTTATTTTTTTTAAGTCTATTGTAAACTCCGACCATGGCAGCTTTTATTATATCTGCTGCAGTACCTTGAACAGGAGTGTTAAGAGCTATTCTTTCACCAAATGAACGAATGTTGAAATTTCTTGAAGCAAGCTCAGGTATATATCTTCTCCGTCCAAAATAAGTTTTAACATACCCGTCTCTTTTGCCTTGTTCGACAATATCTTTCATATATTTTTCAATATTGCTATAAAAAGAAAGGTAATTATCAATATACTGCTTTGCTTCTTTTCTGGGAATTCCTAAATCTCTGCTTAATCCATAATCACTTATGCCATATACAATTCCAAAATTAACAGCTTTTGCCCTGCTTCTCATTGTAGAAGTTACATCTTCGACATTGACGTGGAATACCTGTGAAGCAGTCTTCGTATGTATATCAGCATTGTTACGAAAAGCGTCAATAAGATTTTGTTCATCGGCAAGATGTGCCAAAACCCTAAGCTCAATTTGCGAATAATCTGCATCACAAAGTACAAAACCTTCATCGGCAACAAATGCTTTTCGAAGTTCTCTTCCTTCTTCAGTACGTGTGGGAATATTTTGCAAATTTGGCTCTGTGCTTGATATTCTTCCTGTGGCAGCAATAGTTTGATTAAAAACAGAATGCACTCTGCCTGTTTCCTTGTTTGTTAAATTCTTCAAACCCTCGACATATGTTGAATTGAACTTAACCATTTGTCTGTACTCAATTATTAAGCCAACAATTTTATGCTCTGCCTTAAGTTTTTCTAAAACTTCAAAATCCGTTGAAATACCTGTCTTTGTTTTCTTAATTACCTTAAGACCCAGTTTTTCAAAAAGTATTGATGCAAGCTGTTTTGGAGAATTAATATTGAAGCTTTCACCTGCAAATTCATATATTTCTTTTTCTAATTGAGTAATTTTTTCCTGAAAATGAATTCCAAGATTGTCAAGCACATTAAAATCTACTTTAAATCCAATAAATTCCATGTATGCTAAAACTTCAATGAGAGGAATTTCAATATTTTCGTAAAGATCCGTCATTTCAAGCTCATCTATTTCAGAAAGAATTTGTTTTTCTGTTCTGATTACAGTTGTTATAAAATTATACAAATACCTTTTTTTATTTTCCAATTCCAATTCCCTAAATGAAATTTTCTTTTTTCCTGTTCCTAAAATTTCATTTTCCGAAAGAATTTCTACATTTAAATATTCATACGCAATTTTATCAATTGAATATGAACTTTCTGATGGATTTAAAATATATTTTCCAATTTCAGAATCATATGAAATTCCATTAAGCTCAATATTTTTTTTCATTAAATAAATTATTTCATTTTTAATATTGTGACCTAAAATTAAAATATCCTTATTTTGAAAAATATTTTTTAGCTTTTCCAAAACAATCTTTTCATTTATCTTTTGAAAATCTATATAATAAATATTATCGCCATCTGAAATTCCTAATGCTACAGCTTCGCTGTCCAAAGTTCTCTCACAATCGAGTATAAACTTCAATGCTGCCCTTCCAGCCTTATTTACATTTTTAACTATTTCATCAATTTCACTTTCATTCTCAACGTATATAATTTCACTTTTAATTGTTGTCACTTCGCAATTTTTTTTATTTTCATTGTTTTCCACTGCATCAAACATGGAAAATTGTAAATCACCTTGGCTTTGCTCTTCTGCAATTCTTTTTTTAAATGTTCTGAATTCCAGTTCATCGTACAAAAGTGAAAGCCGTTTCTCTTCAGGTTCTTGAATTTTGTAATCCTGCATATTAAAATCAATGGGAATATCTCTTACGATGCGCGCTAAACTCAAACTCATGTATGCCTGCATTTTATCTGTTTCAAGTTTTTCCTTTAATTTTCCTTTTATATTGTCAATATTGTCATAAATATTATCCAGACTTCCATATTCCTGTACAAGTTTAAGGGCGGTTTTTTCCCCAACTCCACCCACACCAGGTATATTATCAGACTGATCTCCCATTAAAGCTTTTAAATCCACAAACTGTGTAGGAGTTATGCCATATTCATCCCACATGGATTGCATGTTCATTTCCTGAATATTGGTAACCCCTTTTTTTGTCAAAATTACTTTAGTGTTATCATCGATTAACTGCAAATAATCCTTATCGCTTGTTACTAAAAGAACCTGTGAACCATTTTGTTCCGCAGCATTTGCAAAAGTACCTGCAACATCATCGGCTTCAAATCCTTCAATTTCAATGCATTTTATTTTATGTATTTCAAGAACGTCTCTTATAAGCTGAAATTGTTCAACTAATTCATTAGGAGCTTTAGCTCTGTTAGCTTTGTAATCTTTGTATTGTTCATGCCTGAATGTAGGTTTTTTAGGATCAAAAGCAACACAAATATACTCAGGAGAATATATATCCAAAAGTTTATACAACATGCTTAAAAATCCATAAACAGCATTTGTATATTGTCCTTTTTTAGTTTTTAGAGGAGGCATTGCATAAAATGCTCTGAAAAGCAAACTATTCCCGTCCAATATCATAATTTTATTTTCCATGAAATCTCCTTTGTGTTTTATAGTTGCATAGCTGTTTGATGTTCAATTATTATTTTTATTATAACAATTAATATTACAAGGGTAAAGGAATATTTTCATTTATCATATATTGATTCCTCAAACATATAATTTATTATTGATACGGAGGTGAAATATTTTTGAATATGATTGAACCAAAAAACTACAATTTTTCTAATGTAAAATTCTTTTCCCCTATGCAACTCAGTGAACATTATGCTTTATATACCAAGTACATAGATTGTTTGAATAAAGTTAATGTTGACTTAAAGCAAAACAATATATACTCCGACTGCAACCAAAACTACAGCAATATAAGGTCCGCCCAAAAGTCAAAATCTTTCTGCTGTGACGCCATAAAACTTCATGAACTTTATTTTGAAAATTTAACAGGAAACAACACAAATATTTCAGGACCTATGGAAAAAATAGTCAAAGATGTTTTTGGAACATACGACAATTTCCTAGACAAATTCAAATGCATTGCGATGTCCATGAGGGGTTGGGTTTTGTTTTGTTACGATAAGTATAACAAAGAATATTACATTTACGGGCAGGACTCTCATGATGACGGAGTAATGCTATATGCAGAACCTTTGATAGTGCTTGATGTTTATGAACATTCATACATGATAGATTACGGTATAAACAGAAGTCTTTATATTGATGCATTTTTAGAAAATTTAGATTTTGGAGTAGTTAATAAAAGACTAAATAGTTTATTATTTTAAAAATCCCAGTAACCGTAAAAAACCTCACTCATATAATAAGTTAAATAAGAACTTAAGGAGGTTTCAATTATGGGATGTTTCCATGAAAATAATGTAGGCGGATTTGGCGGAACAAATTTACTATTCTTCTTCTTACTGTTAGTAATTTTATTCTGCCAGTGCGGCAATATAGACTTGTAAAAATGAATTAAGGTCTGGATTCCCAGACCTTGTTTTATTATATTTTAACTAGCATTTATGCTTTCCAATCATAAATTCCTTGAATTTTTGTTCTGCCTTAGAAAAATACCTGTCATCTTCATAAACATAATATAGTTTTCTTTTAAGCTCCATTCCTTCAATATTCAAGATAAATACTTTACCCTCATTAATTTCAATTTCAACTGCTTTTTTAGGAAGAACTGCCACTCCTAAGTTGTTTATTATAAATTTTTTGATTATGTCATTGTCTTCTGCTTGAATTATAATGTTTAAATCATTTAATTTTACTCGTTTTTGTATTAGATAGTTCTCAAATAACTGCAATGTGGCAGAGCCTTTTTCCCTCACGATAAATTTTTGCTTCAAAAGTTCATTTAACGATATAGTATCACTATTAAATTCTTTACTTTTTTGGGTAGAAGCAACAACTACAACCTCATCTTCTGCTATGCATATATTTTTAATCTTTTTATTTTTATATGGTGTTCCGGTGAAACCAAAACTTGTAAATCCTTCTTCGATATTTTTAAATACCATGTCAGAATCAATTTTTTTAATTATATATGTAATGTCAGGATACATATGACTGAATTCTATGATTAAATCATGAATATAATAGTCAGCCGGCATAGAACTTGTGTAAACTGTTAAATTTCCAGCCATTTTATCGCCATCTCGTCTAAGCATGGAATAAATTTCATTTTCTTCACTAAGCAACTTCTTATCGTATTTATAAAGCATGTACCCTTCTTCAGTTGGAATTATTTCTCTTCCGTTTTTTTTGAATAACTCGGAACCAAAATCTTTTTCAAGCAATTGAAGCTGTTTTGATACCGCCGGTTGAGTAACAAATAGTTTTTCTGCAGCCTTTGATATATTTTTCAAGTTTATTACTTCTATAAAAGTTCTTAGATAAGATGTATTCATATTATTTCTGCCTCTCTATCATATTGGCTGAATTCCCATTCCTACTGCTTCATGCTCAAATCCTCTTCTTGGAGAACCTATTTGACCATAAAGAACAACAGCAATCCAATTTCCGCTTGAAATATCATCTTCTAATAAATTTCCCCTGACTATGGTAAATGTCAAGCCAGCAGTTCTTAAAACCTCCCCAAGCATAACCTGACCTCTGCAGTATCCACTTAGAGCTTCAATAATTGCATGATAAAGAGCATGTTCCTCATGATAATTTTCTCTTATTATATCCTCACGTGACGCTGCTGTTTCTATTGCTGCCACAATTTTTTTAGCATCCATAGAACCTGCCTGTCCCTTGAAAATAACATAATTCTTGCTTTCATAAAAATGTTGCAATTTTTCTACATCAACATCGGTAAGTGCCAGCAATAATGCAATTTTACCAATTCCCTTTTTTTTCATAACCGCTCCCATAGAATAATTATTCTGAGCATTTGAATAACCTCAATAGCATCAATTGATTTAATTATACCACTAAAATGGGGATAATTCCAATATTTTTTTCTCATATGCAACAGTATCTTCCTGAAGAATATCTGCTCTTTTTTTAAACTCATTTACAAATTCTTTGTCATTTATTGAATTCAAATTAATTCTCACATTTAATAAAGCAGACAAAACAGAAGTTCTGGCTAACATTGCTGCAACAAGACCATCAGTAACTGCATTTGAATTGCCTCTTGATACTACGGAGTTGGCTAATGGAAATATTTCAAAAGATGTTTCTGCTATTTGAAGTGGAACTGTTGCTGCAATTTTTGAACTTTCTTCAATTGCCTTTTGACGTACAATTATTTCCTCATCAGTTGATTTTGGCAACTTGTATGCTTCCATAACTTTATTGTAAGCATAACTGTCTCTTTCAATATCATCTAAAAGCTGATTTCTTAAAACAACTGCTTTGTTCTTAATTTCATACATTTCTTCTTCCGCTTCAATATATTTTTTCTTTCCGACAGTAAGATTAGCAACCATTTCAGCTAAAGCTACACTAAGAGCGCCACATACAGCGGCTATACTGCCACCTCCAGGAACAGGAGAACTAGAAGCAACCTGTTCTGTAAATTTATATAAAGTCATATTTTTCATGTTATTTCCCCCTCACAATTTGTCCGTTTTTAATTACAGTTTCAACAATATTAACAGTTGCATGATACGGCAGAAAATTAATTGATGGATATTCCAATATTATGATATCTGCTTTTTTGCCTATTTCAATGCTTCCTATTGTATCGCTTCTATTTACTGCCGCAGCTGCATTTACAGTCAGTGCGGTTATTATTTCTTCAATTGACATATTCATATGCAATGCAGCAAGTGCAATTATTAAAGGAATTGAATTTGTAAAACAGCTTCCGGGATTAAAATCTGTAGCAAGAGCTACAGCACATCCGGAATCAATCATATGCCTTCCCCTTGCATATTCTTCCTTTAAGCAAAATGCTGTTGCAGGCAAAAGTGTTGCAATAGTATTAGATGCAGAAAGTTTTTTTATGCCTTCATCAGATGCTTGAAGCAAATGATCTGCAGAGACACAACCCAGTTCAACAGCAAGCTCTGTTCCACCTAGCTGTACCATTTCATCGGCATGTATTTTCAATTTCAATCCTGCATGTTTTGCAGCAGTTAAAAATTTTCTTGACTGCTCAATTGAAAATACATTTTTTTCGCAAAATATATCTGCAAATTCAGCAAGATTTTTTTCTGCAACTTTGTTTAACACTTCATTAATCATGAAATCAATAAAAAAATCTTCCCTACCCTTATATTCAGGCAATACGCTGTGAGGTCCAAGAAAAGTGGGGACAATATCAACAGAATGAATTTCGTTAAGCTTTTGCATAGCTTCAAGCTGTCTTATTTCTGTTTCATAATCAAGTCCGTAACCGCTTTTTCCTTCAACGGTTGTGACTCCCATATCCAAAATTTTGTCCAGTCTTTTTTTGCCGACTTCTACAAATTCTTCAAGAGATGTATTTCTTGTTGCTCTTACCGTACTTGTTATTCCTCCTCCACGTTCCATTATAGACATGTAGTTATCTCCGCGCATCCTCCACGAAAATTCATCCGCCCTGTAACCTCCAAATATTAAATGCGTGTGTGAGTCAATAAATCCAGGCAAAACAGCTTTATCTTTGGCATCAATTACAGCATAATCATATTCATCATATTTTTTTAAAATATCATCAGTTGCGCCAACATCAACTATTTTGTCCGCCTCAACAACTACGCATCCGTTCTTGATTAAACCGATATCAGACATATCTTTTCCGTGCTTAGGACTTTTACCCTTGCATGTAATAAGTTCAGATGCATTCTTTATAATTAGTCTTTTCATGTTTCTCCTTTCACATATAATTCCCTCCGCAAAATGCGGAGGGAAAAGTTTTACTAGAGTCTTGTTTCAAGAACCTGGTTCGTTGTAAAATTCTCCAGTCTCAAATAATAATCTGCTGTATCAACCAAAGCTTGCATTGGTACAAGTCCCACTATTTCACTTCCTACAATATTAACACCATATCTTGCTGCTTCCATTTTTATAGTTTCAAAAACACGATATATGGAAGTTTTTGTGTAATCAGTTAAATTCATGGATACCTGGACGATTCCTCTGTCTTCAAGCTCTATGCCAAGAGCTTTTACATATCTGAAGCCGCCGTTATATATGTCTTACTTGTTTTGCAATTTTACTGGCAATTTCCAAATTGTTGGTTGAAAGATTTACATTGTAAGCAACAAGAGGCATCCTTGCTCCAATTGCTGTAACTCCTGCCGTAGGATGAATAGTTTCAGGACCAAAATCAGGCTTCCACATAGCATCTTTCATTTTTTCAGCCATTCCCTCAAACTGACCTTTCCTAATGCTCGCAAGATTTTCTCTGTGAGGAGCTGTTGCTGATTTTTCATATAAAAAGAATGGAAGATTGTACTTTTCAGATGCTTCTTTAGCAATTGATTTCGCTAATTCATCAGCTTCTTCTATTGTAACATTTTTTATAGGTATAAAAGGAACAACATCTACCGCACCCATACGAGGGTGCTGTCCTTCATGATGTGTTAAGTCAATTAATTCTACAGCTTTGCCAATTGCTTCTACCATTGCTTGCTTTAACGCATCCGGTTCTCCCACTAGTGTTACAACTGTTCTATTGTGGTCCTCATCACTTGAATAATCCAAAAGTTTAACATCACGTCTTCCTCTGAACACATCAAGAATTTTTTCTAATTTTTTCAAGTCTCTTCCTTCGCTGAAATTTGGAACACATTCTATAATTTTTCCCATAATCTTCTCCTAGTTCTTATTGTAATTGTCCAATGTTTTATTTATTAATTCATCACTTGCAACAAATGGTATTGTTATGTGGTCACGACCTGCATACTGTTTGTTATATTCAACAGTTGTTTCAATTGAGTGCTCGTTTCTTGCCCAGCTTCTTCTTGATACTCCAACCATTGTATCCCAAGGCATGGACTTATACAATATTTCATCAACCCTTTTACTTCCATCAAGAACCATTCCAAATCCGCCGTTAATAGCTTTGCTTATTCCAACTCCTCCACCGTTGTGAAGTGCAACTAAACTCATCCCTCTTGATGCATTGCCTGCAAAGCATTGCACTGCCATGTCAGATGTAACATTGCTTCCGTCATAAATATTTGATGTTTCCCTAAATGGAGAATCAGTTCCTCCGGCATCATGATGATCTCTTCCGAGCATAATAGGACCTATTTCACCGTTCCTTATCATTTCATTGAACTTCAGTGCAATATCTCTTCTACCCATAGCATCTTGATACAGAATACGAGCTTGTGTACCAACAACTAATTTATTTTTTTCAGCATCGCGTATCCAAATATAATTATCTCTGTCCTGACCTCTTCTTTCAGGATTGATAATTGACATAGCAGCATGATCTGTTTTTCTTAAATCTTCAGGTTTTCCACTTAAGCACACCCATCTGAAAGGTCCATAGCCATAGTCAAAGAGCATTGGTCCCATAATATCTTCAACATAAGATGGGAATATAAAGCCTTCACTTGTATCAACACCGTTTTTAGCAATTTCTTTAACACCTGAATCAAACACTGCTTTCATGAATGCATTGCCATAATCAAAGAAATATGTGCCTCTTTCCACCAATGTTTTAACAGCCGTGAAATGTTCGACTAATGTTTTATTTACAAGTTCATTGAATTTTTCTTTTTCAGTATTCAACAATTCTGTTCTCTCATCAAATGTAAGACCTTTAGGACAATATCCTCCATCATAAGGAACGTGGCAAGATGTCTGGTCAGATAATAAATCAACATGAATATTATTATCAACTGCAAATTCCAAAAGGTCAACTATATTCCCGTGATAAGCAATAGAAATAGCTTGTTTTTTATTTATGAATTCTTTTGCAATCGAAAATGCTTCCTCTAAATTGTTAGTTGCTTTAGATACCCATCCTTGTTTTAATCTTGTTTCAATTCTTGAATAATCAACTTCAGCAATAATTCCTACTCCATTGGCAATTTCCACTGCTTTGCCTTGTGCGCCGCTCATTCCTCCCAAGCCTGAAGTTATGAACAAATGCCCGGCCAAGTCCTTATCATCAGGAATTCCTAATTCTTTTCTACCTGCATTTATTAAAGTGTTATATGTTCCATGAACTATTCCCTGAGGTCCTATGTACATCCATCCCCCTGCTGTCATCTGCCCATAGCTTGAACATCCCATTGCGGTTGCCTTTGACCAATCGTGAGGATTATCAAACATACCAATCATCAAACCGTTTGTAATAATCGCTCTTGGACTTGTTTTATGAGAAGCGAACAAACCGAGAGGATGGCCTGACACAACTGCAAGTGTCTGTTCATCAGTCAATTCTTCCAAATATTTTTTAATCAATTGATACTGCATCCAATTTTGACAAACTTGACCTGTTTCACCGTAAGTAACCAATTCGTAAGGATAAAGAGCAACTTCATGGTTTAAATTATTGTCTATCATAACTTGAAAAGCTTTGCCTTCAACACATTTTCCTTTATATTCATCGATTGATTTCCCATAAATTCTTTCCTTAGGCATAAACCTGTATCCATAAATTCTACCGCGAGTCATCAATTCATCTAAAAATTCAGGTGCCAGCTTCTCATGTAAACTTTCCGGAACATACCTCAATGCATTTTTTAAAGCAAGTTTTATTTCTCTTTCATTTAATGTGAGCTCTCTTTTAGGTGCCCTTCTAATATTTTCCTTAAAAACAGGGTAATCGGGAAGAACATCATCTAATTTAATTGTCATTGCTTTTGATATGTCTAAATTATTTATCATCTTAATACCTCCAATTATATCGTTAATAATATTATAATAATTATCCGTCGATAATTCGTCTAAGCTTAAGATTAGTTAAAGCTTTTTTCTTTATACTAAATATAGTTAATAAGTTAATACTTATTGATTCTCCCCCTTGTTTTTTTATAAATATTTTATTATGCCTTATACGTTATAAGGCATAATTTTTTTGCATTGATTATTTTCTAAATATACTATATCATTAATTAAGTAATAATTACATAAGCAGGAGATATCAATGGATATTGTTTCGGTAAAAATGCTTGGAAATCCTATAGTTAAATTCAATAATAATAAAATATCTTTCCCTTATAAAAAAGCAGAGGCTTTATTTTATTATGTCTGCGTTAATAAAAGGGTTCCAAGAGAAGAAGCAATAAATATGTTTTGGACTGACTCAGATGAAACAACAGGGCGTAAAAATTTAAGAGATGCCATATATAAAATTAAAACAAATGTATGCGACACGATATTTGCATCATCAAAATCCGTAATTGAATTTTCTGATGAAATTTTAGTAGAAACAGATATAGACAATATTACAATTCTAAATGCCCGAAATATTTACATCGGAGATTTTCTGTTGAATTTTTCGGTAAAAAATTGCAGAGATTTTGAAAATTGGATGCTTGAAAAAAGGAATTATTACAAGGATATTTATATAAAATCAATTTACGATAAAGTTAATGAACTTGTAAGTGTGGGAGATTTTATCAGCATCCAGAAATACAGCAATATATTAACACAAAATGATCCTTACAATGAAAAAACTTACAGATACTTGATGAAGATATTTGCATTGTCAGGTAATTACAATATGTCAATAAAATTATATTATGAGTTGACTAAAATTTTGAAACAGGATTTAGAAATTGAACCAGAACAGAGAACAAAAAAAATGTTCAAAGAAATATTAGAATTAAAAAACACATTTAATTATGATCAACAAAACAGCAACTACATCAACCTGAAAAATAAAGTTGAGAATTTAACTGATTATTATACAATATATCATGAAACATACCCTATACTGTCGTCTGAAACAATAAAAACATGTAACTCTACTGAAATATATAATGTGGAAGCAGAACTTTTAAACATTGAGAAAGATTTAAACAATTTAGATGATTTGGATACTGATTATATAAAAATCAAAATGGAAGCATCTTATTTAGCAGGAAGATACTACATATCCATTGGAAAATACGAACAAGGAATAAACAATATTTATATAAGCATTAAATTTGCAAACAAATTGGATAATATTATGTATTTGTTAAACAATTACAAGCAAATGATATTTTATGCCATACAAGTTGATAACAATGAAATAATGAATGATTATATTGTAAAAAGCCTTCAACTCCTTGATAAAAAAGATATTATCGAAGAAAGAGGAATTATTTTAAGATTAAAAGGTCTTTACTACATAAAAACTGAAAACTATAAACAGGCAACAAATGTATTAATGGAATCAATCAAAATTTTTTCAAGTTTAAACAATTTTAACAGCAAATACAGTATCAATATTTCAGCATGCTACAATTATTTAGGACAAATGAATAAAGATTTAGAAAATTATGAAATTGCATATGATTATTTTATTAAAGCAATAAATATATGCCTAGATAATTCAATGTTTAAGGGTATGGAGATTTTCTATTCAAATGCAGGACAAACCCTTTATAATATGGGAAGATATGCAGAAGCGGAAAGTTTCATAAATAAATCAATTGAATATTTTGATAAATATAATGTAATATGGGGCAGAGATTTTGCTGAATGTCATAAAGCTTTAATTGAAATAGAGAAAGAAAATTACGCAAATGCAAAAATTCATTGTGAAAAAGCATATGAACTGGCAAAAAAACTCAACAATCCAAAATCTCTAAGCTTAACAGAAGAAATAAAGAAAAAATTAGAAGCATTTTAATGAGGCAATTTTCTATGGTATTGTTCATATTTTTTAAGAAAATATTTGCTTATTAAATTAACAAGCAATATAAATATTATAAAAAATACTGATTTTGCAGGATTTTCAAAATATGAGTTCACATTCTGTCCTATGAACGCAAGAGATAGTAACATTACAAATTTTGAAGGAAGCAATGTTAAAAGAAACCGCTGTGTATTCATGTTTGTTAATGCAGCTGTGCCACTTATTAAAAAAGATGGTGTAAATGGAAAGCAATAAAGAAAAAACATCACTGTAAGATTTTTCTTCTTAATTTTTTCCAAAGTTGCTCTGTATTTGCTTTTCTCAATTTTTTTCTCAAATTTATTGCTGCCTGCTTTTCTTATAAGAACAAACAAAAGAAAAGAACCAATGCAATTTCCAATCCAAGAATAAAGATATCCAAAGAAGAATCCAAAAACAGTTACATTAATTATTACAAAACCCACTAGCGGCAATATTGGTATAAATGCTTCAATAACAGGAAGCAGTACGCCTGCAGCCGGGCCACCCTGTTCAACATATTTTAAAAAAACATCCGTAAAATTTCCATAGTCCATAAAATCATCCTTAGTACTTATTGATTACATTTATTATGCCATTATTTTTTATTATGATTTATTATTTAACACTTGATTATTTTATTATATAAAATATAATAATATTATTCAGACTATTGACAAACACATTTATGTCATTAGATAAACAAACTAAGCGATTATTCTTTGTCATCAAACTGTATAGTAATATTATTATTTCAGAAAGGATTA
Organism: Sedimentibacter sp.; assembly: GCF_033447055.1. GTDB lineage: Bacteria > Bacillota > Clostridia > Tissierellales > Sedimentibacteraceae > Sedimentibacter. The sequence goes on along the minus strand of NZ_JAWQJF010000061.1, from coordinate 38,410 downwards.
GTTATATGAAATATTTCATTGGAGTTCCAATTCCAAAAAGTTATAAAAATAAAATTGAAATGATTCGTGCAGAATTTAGATTTTTAACAACTGAACCACACATTACTTTGGTTCCGCCTCCTGCCCTTCCCGATGATGATTCATTTATTAAGGATGTTATTGATGTATGCAGAAAAACAAAAGCATTTAACATTAAATTAAATGATCTTGGGCAATTTGGCAATCGTGTTTTATTCGTCAATGTTGAAGCGCCTGAATTAATAAATTTATACAACAATATTTATGAATCATTAAATCTTCAGAAGGAAGAAAGAGGATATACTCCCCATTTAACTATTGCAAAACAAAGACCTAACAGAAAAATTGATTTGGAAAAAATAAAAAAAAGAGCCGGAAAACTTTTAGTTCCCTACCCTGAATACACATTGAATTCAATAGTAATTTATTGTCAGCCAAAAGAAAAGTTTATGTACATACCATATATGAAAATACCATTAGGACAATAGATTGGAAAAATATGAAGCAGTTGATGAATAATAGATTCTCATTAACTGCTCCAAATTTGTATGTTTATTTCAATCTTTCTTCTATTAATTCTGCCAATTCATTGGCATATAATTTTAATTCTTCTAAATCTTCCCCTTCAATCATAACTCTTACAAGAGGCTCAGTACCAGAAGGTCTTATAAGAACTCTGCCTTTTCCGTCAAAGTGTTTTTCTATTTTTTCAATTTTATTTTTTATCATTTCATCTTCTAAATATGCTTTCTTTTTATCTTCAGAGACACGAGCATTTACAAGCACTTGAGGCATTACTTTCATGACATTGGCAAGTTTTGAAAGCTTGGTGTTTTTTTCCTTCATTACACTTAAAATCTGTATTGCTGTTAGCAGTCCATCTCCTGTGGTGTTGTAATCAAGAAAAATTATATGTCCGGATTGTTCCCCCCCTATTGAATGATGCCCTTTCAACATTTCTTCCAGAACATATCTGTCTCCAACTTTTGTTTTAATAATATCTATATTTTTTCCTTCAAGGCAAATATCAAGACCCATATTTGTCATGACAGTTCCTACAACTGCATTGCTTTTTAACATTCCTTTTTCTTTCATGGATATTCCACATATTGCTAAAACATGGTCCCCATCAACAATATTACCATTTTCATCTGCCGCTATTAATCTGTCTGCATCTCCATCAAATGAAAGACCGATATCAGCTCCTGTTTCAAGTACAAGTTTTTGAATTTCTTCAGGCCTTGTAGAGCCGCAGTCTACGTTTATATTAATTCCATTTGGATCATTATGTAGTACATAGACTTGTGCACCAAGTTCATGAAGAAGCTCCGGTGCTGCTTTGTAAACTGCCCCGTTTCCGCAGTCAACAGCAACCTTAAGACCTTTGAAATCAACATCAATCGTTTCCTTCAAAAAATCCATGTATTTTCTAACAGGGTTTTCAATTCTTATTTTTCTTCCCACTTCTCCCGAAACTGGTAAATAATCTATATCGATATTGTTGATTATGTATTCTTCAATTGAATTTTCAATTTCATCGGTAAGTTTTAATCCTTTTTCATTAAAAAATTTAATTCCGTTGTATTCTACAGGATTGTGAGAAGCAGTAATCATTACCCCTCCGTCAGCTTCCAATATTTTAATCATGCGTGCAACTGCAGGAGTAGGCAAAATACCAAGATATAAAACATCAATTCCAACTGAGTTTAATCCAGCTGACAAAGCACCTTCCAGCATATCCCCTGAAATTCTTGTATCCATTCCCACTACCATCTTAGGTCTTTTTTTTCCCTTAGTTAAAAAATAACCTCCAACACGTCCAAGTTTATAAGCTAATTCAGATGACAAATCAACATTTGCAATGCCCCTGACCCCATCTGTTCCAAATAATTCACCCATATATTCCTCCATAAATATTAATTATTCTTATTCTACCACATTTAAATTCAAAAAAAAAGGTATCGTAAATATTTTTAAAATTTAGCTGCTATTATTAAAATTTTTCTTATAGGTATTTAAGAAAACATGCATCTTTTAGATAAGATGAATATTAAACATTTATCAAAATAAAACAAATTGATAAACATAATTAAAACTGATATAATCATATAGCGTTATATGAATTATTTAGAAAGGAATACTAATATGATAGTTTTATCATGCAATGATGTTTCAAAAGCCTATGTAGTTGAAAATATTATAGAACATATTTCTTTTACAGTAAATGACAACGAAAAAGTTGGATTAATAGGTCTTAATGGAGCAGGAAAAACTACCTTGTTTAATATATTGACTGGAAACTTAGAACCGGATTCGGGTGTAATTTTCAAAGCAAAAGGAAAAAAACTAGGTTATTTAAAGCAAAATACTAATATAGAAAGCAATATGAGCATTATGGATGAAATGCTTACTATTTTTAATGATGTGATTAAATTAGAAACAGAACTTCACAACTTATCTCATAAAATAAGCAGCTTTACAGAACAAGATGATCTATCTGAACTTGAAGAACTTATGAACTCCTATGCAAAAATGAATGAACAATTTGAAGAAGCAAACGGATACGGTTTTAAGAGCTTAATTAAAGGAGTTCTCAGAGGCCTTGGTTTTTCTGAAAATGAATTTGATAAACAAATAAATTTATTAAGCGGCGGGCAAAAAAGCAGAGTAATGCTTGCAAAGCTTCTTCTGGAAAAAGCTGACATACTTCTTTTGGATGAACCTACAAATCATTTGGATATTGAAGCTACTACATGGCTTGAAAAATATATTAAAGATTTTAAAGGTTCAGTAATAATCATATCCCATGATAGATACTTCCTTGACAATACAGTAAGCAAAATTTTCTTAATGGAAAATACAAATTTAAAATCCTACAATGGAAATTATACTGAATTCATGAAAAAAAGAAAAACTGAACTTGAACAAGAAATCAGACAATATGAGGAATATGAAAAGGAAATAGAAAGACAGGAAGAAATGATACGCCGCCTTCATGCATATGGAAGCAAACGAAATATAAGGCAGGCTTTCAGCAGACAAAAAGCACTGGATAAAATAAAAAAAATGGATAAACCTTCTGGGGAAAGTAAAAAGGTTAAGTTGAAATTTACCCCTAAAATTAACAGTGGAAGAAATGTTTTAAAAATAGAAAATATGTCTGTAAGTTTCGGTGATCTGCAAATATTTAAAAATATTGAAATGGAAGTGTACAAAGGAGAAAGAGTTGGAATAATAGGTCCTAACGGCATAGGTAAAACAACGCTTTTAAAAGCAATTGCGGACAAATTAAAGGAATATGACGGAACAGTAACTTTGGGACATTATGTCCATACAGGTTATTATGATCAGGAACAAACAAACCTTAACAGCGAAAATACAGTTATTGATGAAATATGGGATGAAAACCCGACATTAAATTATTATGATATAAGAACAATGCTCGCACAGTTTTTATTTAACGGTGATGATATGTATAAAATTGTCGGAGATTTAAGCGGTGGTGAAAAAGGCAGATTATCACTTCTAAAACTCATGACATCAAATGCAAACTTCTTGTTAATGGATGAACCAACTAACCATCTTGATATTGACTCCAAAGAAATTTTAGAAGATGCTCTGTTAAATTACGAAGGTACTGTACTTGTAGTTTCACACGACAGATATTTTTTAAATAAAGTAACCAATAAAATTTATGACATGTCAAGTGATGGAATTTTTCAGTATTTAGGAAATTATGATTACTATGTACAAAAGAAAGCTGAGTTAGATGAAACCGACGATGAAGTAAATGTTTCAAAAACAAAGACACAAATTAATGCAGAAAAGAAAAAAGAGCGAGAATTCATCAGAGATCGACAGCAACGAGAAAAAACTATAAAGAAACTTGAAGAGCAAATTGAAATGTATGAAAATAAAATTTCTGATTTAGAACATGAATTATGTCAACCTTCGACTTATAACGACAAAGTTCTAATTATAGATTTAAATGAAAAATTAAACATTTCTAAAAATGAATTGGAAATATTATATAATCAATGGACAAAAATTCTAGAAAATTAAAAAAGTTATCCACGTATTGTTTGTAAGCTGTGTATAACTTTTTCGCAATATTACTATATCAACAGCTTTATCCACAGCTGTTGATACTTTTTTTTATTAATCTGTTGATTACTCTGTAAGTTCTAAATTTGGCATTGCATTTAATGAAGAATCTGCAAATTGTTTATTTAAATATTTATAATATCCTGCACAACCAATCATAGCTGCATTATCAGTGCATAAAATAGGTGATGGTTTTGTAAATTTATAATTCAATCTGATACATTCATCCATAATTCTTTCTCTCAACCGGGAATTAGATGCAACTCCCCCTGCAAGTGTAATAGTATGGCAATTCTTAATTTGGGCAGCTTCAATTGTTTTTAAAACTAGTACATCTACAACTGCTTCCTGAAAACTTGCAGCAACATCTTCTATAACAATCTTTTCGTTTTTTTGCTCACTGTTATGGATATAATTTAGAACTGCTGATTTCAAGCCGCTGAAACTGAAATCCAAAGTATCATCATCAATAATAACCCTTGGAAATTTTATAGCATCCTTGTTCCCTCTTTTAGATATTTCATCAATCAATGGCCCTCCAGGATAGCCAAGCCCTATTGCTCTTGCAATTTTATCAAAGGCTTCCCCTGCAGCATCATCTCTTGTTTTACCAAGTATTTCGTATTCTCCGTAATTTTTAACATATACTAAATGAGTGTGCCCTCCTGACGCAACCATACAAATAAAAGGAGGCTCTAAATTTTTATTTTCTATATAATTGGCACTTATATGTCCTTCTATATGATTAACCCCAATTAATGGTTTGTTCCATGCATAAGACAAACCTTTAGCAAAATTAACGCCAACTAACAGTGCTCCAACTAATCCAGGACCATAAGTTACTGCCACAGCATCTAATTGTTCACAGCTTACATTTGCATTAATTAATGCTTCTGAAACAACATCATTTATATTTTCAATATGCTTTCTCGAAGCTACCTCTGGAACAACACCACCAAATTGTTTATGTATTTCTATTTGGGATGATATTACATTTGATAAAACATTTCTGCCATTTTCAACTACAGCTGCTGCCGTTTCATCACAAGATGATTCTATAGAAAGTATTAACACGCTATCCTTCATTTTATCCTCCACGTTTTACATTGCCTAGATTATACTACTGCAGATTGCTTTACGCAACTTTTTTGCATTTTTTTATATTTAAAAAGGAGGTTTTCCTCCTCCTTTTAGAATTTAATCTTGATACAGATGATGCATTTTAATTTTTGATACTTAATATTATAGATTTTCCAAAAATTTTCTCATTTTCTTTTTTTGCTCAGGATTTAAGAACATTTCAAAATTCTTAAGATCTTGAAGTTTTTTGTTGTATTCCTGTTCCCCATATTGTTCTTTAAGTTTTTTACTCATATTTTTAGCATCATTAAGTATTTCTTCTTCAGTCTTACCATCATATTTATCCCTAAATTCTTTAAACTGCTTATTATTGACAAAATCATTTATGTTTTTATTATTTGCAACTTTCTTGAATTCTTTGTTTTCAGCTATTTTATCAATATCATTGTCATCAAAACTTTTAAAAAAATTAGCCATTCATTTACCTCCATTTCATATTACATAATATGCTGTGGCAGTTAATAAATTACTATTTAATTTGTGCCTTTGTTTTTAATATGTAACATAATCGTTTCAGCTGAATAAAATATAATATTAAATATGCTTAATTTAAGAAGGTGATATTATTCCTGTTCAAATATTATTATATGCTTTGGCTGCAAAGTACATATTTAGTAGTAGCCAACTTCCGGGCATGGTTTCAAAGCTTTCCGGATCCACTAAAAATGTTGCTTCTTCTTTAATGACAGACCCTCATAAAGTGGAGAACATGATAAGTATGGTCCGCACATTTGCACCGTTAACATCATCAAAAACAGTGACAAAAGTAAATACATATTTGCCTGCTATGGAAAAAGTAAGCACTCTTCTGGGCATGTACTCATTTCTAAACAGAGCACAAACATTTAGACCTATAGAAACTTTAAATGCAAAATCACCCGTTGAAAAAATGTCTGCAATAATAAAAAACGGTAACCTTCCAGTTGGTAAAATGCTGACTCAACCACTTTTATCAAATAATATGGATAAAATTATGGGAACAATGGCTATGAACATGTTTAAGAACGGCAACATCAATGATATACTTTCATCAATGGCTAATCAAGCTTCAGGTGACAATCAAGATGAAGGAAACGAAAATTTTGATTTAAACAGTCTTATGGAAACATTCATGCCTCTTTTAAACAACCTTGCATCAAATTCGACTGAACAGTCAAAAAATGAAGAATCCCATTTATCAAATACTGAATTAAAAAATGAAATTAATTTAACGGAAAATATAGAAAACCAAAATAATCAAAAACTATCTGCAAATGAAAATCACACAATTTCAAACACTGTTGACAATCACAAACCAATTCGTATAAAACAAAGACGAAGAAGGTAAAAACAATGAATTTTATGAATAATTTATGACATAATATTTATATATAGAAAAAGAAGGAGATATTTATGTCAAAGCACAATTCAGAGGATAAAAGAGATACAATAAATAAAATGAAAAATGATATTGAAAATACAGAATTCAATTACAGGCAAACAGAAAAATTAGCAAATCAAGTCGATGATGAAGTTTTAAAGACAGAACTTGAGCTTAAAAACTTCAGAAGAGAACAATCTCTCAGAAACATGAAACAAGATATTGAAAACGAATATGATAAAGAAAATAACATTAAAAATAATTTAAAATAGTCAATAGAATAAAAATCAAAAACTATGACAGTTGAGGAAGATTGTCCCTACTGTCATTTTTTATGAAAGATGGCTACCGCTTTTCCTATATCAAATAAGTATAAGAAACAATCTTTAACCTTTTTATTTGTTATTTTCTCTATTGCTTCCTTGTAGGACAGAATTTGTGAACTGTATTCTTTCTTTACCAGCTCTACGTCCCCGTCAATTATTTCATCTGTTTTATAATCAATAATCACTATTTCATCATCTTCATAGAAAAAGCAATCAATGATTCCTTGAACTAAAATTATATCATTGTTGTTTAATGTATTAATTATTTCATTTGCTTTCTTTTTAATTACAAAAGGAACTTCTCTTTTTACAACAGGGGATGATTTCATTCTTTTTCCCACAGGAGTTTTGAAAAATTCATTTATCATATTCACATCAACAACACTCGCTTCTTTTTCAGTAAGAAGTTGTTTATTTACCATAGTATTTATTTGAGTTAAAATATTATCTGTCGTCAAACTCCCGCTGATATTAAGGTGCTGCATAACAAAATGCACAATAGTACCTATTTCGGCTTTGGTAAAACTTTCATTTTCTTCTTTAAACTGAGGGATATCCCTTAATACAGGTATTTTATACTTTATTCTTTCGATTCTCTCCTGTTTTAAAATTTTTATATCAGTAACAGAAAGTTTAGTCGGAATATTTACAGAACTTTTAAAATCGTATTCGTAGCTTAAACGTTTCATTATTTCATCTGTTAAATCACTGTTTTCATGATTTTTAAATCTAATTATTTCATCGACTTTTTCTTGTTTCAAATTAACAGCTTCCAGTTTTTTTAAACTTATTTGAGATAATGTTATTCTTTCTATATTCCAATCTATTGAATAAGTATTGCTATTTGTTTTATATTTCTTTTTATAAATGAACTCATTATTATTAACTGCTTCTGTGATTTTGCTTGAATCATCTCCGCTGAACAAGCATGTGCATATCCAATCCAAGTATGATTCTTCCATATAAATATTGTAAAGCGAAGGACTTTTCTGCCACTTCTTGATTTTATTATCAAAGTTATCAACTGTTCCTATCAAAATCAGTCTGTCGATTGCTCTTGTCATTGAAACGTAAAGAACACGCATTTCTTCAGATAGATTCTCAACCTTAATTACATTTTTAACTGCCATTCTTGGAAATGTTTCTCTGTAAATTCGCTCATCCGGATTTATATATTTAGGAGCTATTCCATAAACCCTGTGCTTTAAAATACTCTTTGCAACATCAGTTCTGTTAAACTTTTTGTTAAGCCCACACATTATAACAACAGGGAATTCCAAACCCTTGCTTTTATGAACAGACATGAGCCTTACAACATTATCATTTTCTCCCAATGTTTTTGCACTTCCTGTTTCTCCTGATGATACATTTAGTTTTTCAACGTATCTTAAAAAGTTAAACAATCCGCTCATGGAAGTTTTTTCAAATTCGAAAGCTTTATCAGCCAAAAGCCTTAAATTAGCTTGTCTCATGTTGCCCTTAGCGAGTAATCCAACAAAATAATAATAATTTGTTTCCATCAATATTTCCCAAATAAAATCATTCAAGTGAGCGTATCTGCTTCTGCTTTTCCAATTTTCAACTTTTTCAATGAAGTTACTTATTTTTTTTGAAAGATTGTCATCCCATTTGTTTTTGTACTCATAAACTGCATCAATAAAATTATATTTCGGGCTTACAATCCTTATTCTCACAAGATCTTCTGTTGTGAAGCTGCCTATGGGAGACCTCATTACACTTAGCAGTGGTACATCCTGCCTGATATTGTCAACTATTTTCAATAAATTTAAAACAACTTGTATTTCAATTGTTTCAAAATATCCTGCTCCCCCATCAAAATAAAATGGAATTCCTTCATTGTTAAATATTTCTTCAAAAATACCTGCCCATGAAGAAACGGACCTCATCAAAATTACGATATCTTTAAATTGAATTTTTTCTGTCTTAGTTATTTCTGGTTCTTTATTTTCTTTTATTGGAACATTCTTATCTTTTTTTAGTAATTCCCTTATATTTTGTACAGCAATCATTGCTTCTAATTCCGCTGTTTTCATAGACTTTATTTCTTCATCTAAATCTTCTGATTCTAAAGAATTTTTGTCTATGATGTTAAGTTTAATAAAACAATCTTCGCTTTCTTTAAAAACTGCTCCACTGTTTAAAAACACATCTTCATTATAATCAACTTCCCCTATGTTCACAGACATAATATTATTAAATATATAATTAATCCCATATAAAATTTCTTTTCTGCTTCTGAAATTTTGATTCAAGTCTACACGTCTGTTCAATCCTGCTACATCAATGTTTGGATAGCTGTTGCTCTTTTCATTAAAAATACTTGGATCTGCAAGCCTGAATCTGTAAATACTCTGTTTTACATCTCCAACCATAAACAAGTTGTCTTGCTTTTTAAGTTGGCTTAACAGTTCTTCCTGCAGCCTGTTGCTATCCTGATACTCATCGATGAAAATATATTTAAATTTATTTTTATATGTTTCGCTTATTTCAATTTGCCTCAATATTTGAAGAGCATAATGCTCAACATCGTTAAAATCAGCAATAGCTTTTTCTATTTTTCTAACTCTAAAATTTTCATTCAGTTCATAAATAATATTGTACAAAGCTTTCATTGGTTGGTACATATATTTAATATCATTCACAAACTCAGATAGTAATCTGTTTGGAACCATTTTTCTTAAATTTAAAATTACTTTCTTGTACTCTTCTCTGTATGATTTTACATCTTCTTGTTTTTCTAAGTTCACTTCATCTTTTGCTTTGCCTCTTAAAGCTTTGAGGGAAGAAAAAGTTATATTGTGCAAAAAATATATAAATTTCTCAAAGTCACTTTTAACCAGTACTTTAAGATTATTTATATTGTTCAAGTCTTCTGAAACAGCATCAGCATATGTATATGGCCCATCACTTTCATTACAAAGTGCTATAGCTGATGACAGCGCTTCGAAGGCACCATCTAAAAATAACTCGGAGTTTTCACGAACGGATTCAATCCACACTGAATTTCCTAAATCGTCTTCAGACAAATTCATCATTTCAACAGAATTTTTAAGCCAATCCAGCGGGTCCGGAAAACTTAATACAAACTTGTAAACATCCTTGATAATATCATTGAGTTCACTGTCTCCTCTGTTGCTTGTAAAACTTTCCACCAGTCTAATGAAGCCTTCCGGCTTCCCAGCATATGCTTTTTCCACAACCTCATTAATTGATTCATTAAGCAATATTTCAACTTCATTTACATCACCAATTCGAAAATTAGGGTCAATTCCTATAACATGAAAGTTTTTTCTTACAACATCTATGCAAAATGAATGTATTGTTGAAATATTTGCTTTATACAAAAGATTCAGCTGACGCCTTAAATGGTCCCTGTTTTCACTTTCCTGTGCTGCTTTAATTAAAGACCTATGAATTTTTTGTTTCATTCCGCTTGCAGCTGCATTTGTGAAAGTGACTACTAAAAATTTATCTATATCTTCATTTTCATTGATAATTAAATTTATTATGCGTTCTACTAATACCGTGGTCTTACCGGATCCGGCAGCAGCTGAAACCAATATATTTTTGTTCCTTATATCTATAACTTCTTGTTGACTGGGACTGAATTTCATTACTGCTCACCGCCTTCTTTCATAATCTCAAGCAAAATATCATCTTTTTTAAGTTTTTTAATCCTTCTGTAATTATTTTTGTCAACAGATGTGTCAAACTGACAAACACCTTTGAAATCGCAGTAAGAACATGGAGTTTTATTTCCTGCATCTTTTCTATATGGCTGAATGTCAATGTTGCCATGAATTATCTTCTCCGCAATTTCCTTGGCAACCCTGTCTGTTTTATTTAAAAGAGCTTTGTATTCATTTGCAGTCAATGTTTTTGAAAATTTTGAAGTACTGCCGTCTTTATTGAACGTTACAGGAATTATATCTGATGATTTTTTCTCATTTATTTCATTATCCATATTATTTATAATTTCTGCATCTTCTAAAATATACCCTTTTAATGAAAGCTTATTGAATATTTCATCTTCAACTGCAGAATCCGATAATGTATCCCCATCTATCATTGGATCATCAATGCAAAAATAATATGCTCCTCCAATTTCAGGTTGAGATAACAATAATTTTTTACCATTTTTAATAATAGCGGACATATAAACAAAAAGCTGCAACTGTAGCCCTTGAACTGCATCTGATAAGTCAATATCCTTATATGAAGATTTGTAATCAATAATATTTATATATGACTTATCTTGACATTTTAAAGTATCAACTCTGTCAATCCTTCCTTGGAAATAGATGCTCATATCGTCATCGAGCTTTATTTCAACCGGTTCGATAGTCAGTTCTCCATTTTTATTTCCAATTACAAGCTCAGTAAATTCAGGTCTGAAGTTTCCTTTTTTAAGCTGCTTAACAATTGTGTTTGCAGCCCTGTTCACAAGCCTCTTTATTTTTTCTTTCATATATTTGTTTCGTTCATTTGCATCTAAAGCTGAATAATCCAGTTCTCCTTCAACCAATACCTTTTCAGTGCACATTTCAGCCAATGCATTAACACTGTCAATATCCAAATTCATAATATTTATTTCAGAAGCTGTTATTTCATTGGTAAATTTTTCAACCGCCTGATGATAAATATTTCCCAGGTCATAAAATTCTACTTTTTGAACTAACCTCGGTTCAGGTTTAATAATATTTTCCATAAAAAACTTAAATGGACAAGAAGCAAAACTTTCAAGTCTTGATACTGACATGGTTACAGGCAGCTGGTATATTTGTTTCAGATTCTCTTTGTTAATATTTTCTGCTTTGTTATCATAGCACAAACCTTGCTTTACAATATAGGAAACATCTTTGTCGTTTTTATCATACCACTTATATACATCTTTCCAAATTGAATCTATTTCTCTTCCTTCTGTGTAATCCCTCATATTTGAAACAAAGAAGTCAATGGTACCTTTATGATTTGATACTTTGCTTATCTCCAAAACGTCGCTTAAATCAGATTTTTCCATTACATTTGGAAATATTTCCTTAAGTCTTTCCACATACATGGAAGGCTGTAAAGCCTTTCCTTCAGTTGTACCAAGAGCGTAACTCATAAAAAACTTTTCTGTTGAACTTGAGAACACTTTATACAACAAATGTTTTTCCTTAAATAAATAATAATCTGAATTTTTTAATATTTTAATTCCATTTTTCAAAAGAATATCTCTTTCATCATCAAGGAGCAGCCCTTTTTCGTTATTTTTCGAATCAATTTTTCCTTCATTTGCTCCCATAACAAATACTGCTTTATATGACTTCAAAGAAATTTTATCAATTTCTCCGACAGTAACTTTGTCCAATGTTGGAGGTATGATACTTATTTTTACTTCGTCAAATCCTGCTTCTATCATTTTCTTGTATTCATAAGGAGTTATTAAAATATCTGAGCCTGTTAAAATTATTTGTTCTAATATTTCTATTACATAATTCCATACCTGAGCATTTTCACTAGACAGCTCGTACAATTCAGATTTTTTGAATACGCTCACTTGTTTTTCGATTTTTTCCTGTACTTTATACTCCTTCAAGAAACTAAATAAAAATAATGTTATATCAAGTGCATTATTTAATTTTTTGAATTTCTTTCTTTCTTCTTTTAAATTACTTGCAAACTTTTCTCTTAATTTATTGAAATAATCAATTCCATCTGAATTAAATTTAAATGGTCTAAACCATTTTTCACCCTCAATTCCATATTGAAGAGCAAAATTCTCCAACCTGCTCACTTCATCATAATTCAATGGAGAAAATCCTGTTTTAAGAAATTCAAATACACTGTCATGTTTAAAATTAAAAACAAACATGTCAAGTAAGGACAAAATAAACTTTGTAAGAGGGTTTCCTGCAATGTCTCTTTTCTTGTCCAAAAAAAATGGTATCTCGTATTGAGTAAAAACCTTTTTAATATTAATGCTGTAGTTATCTATATCTCCTACAGCAACAGCAATATCCTTCCATCTGTATCCACAATCTCTTACAAGAGAAATAATTTCAGATGCTGTTTTTTCTGTTTCTGTGTATGCATTAAGAGATGAAAATATTTGAATAACTTCTGTGTCACGGCTAAATTCTTCAGTACTGATGGAAAACATATTTTTTTCTATTGTCTTCATTTCATGGCTGAACTGATTAAATTCTACAGGAACAATATTTACATCACATTCAATATCTTCAGTTAACGATTTGTATGTATCATGCACTATTTTAAAAGCTTCCCAATCATCTGAATTTTTGAGATTTTTTAAAGATACAGCATCAATATTCAAAGATAATGTTACATGCTTTGCATGCTTTACAAGTTCCTTAATAAGTCTTTGTCTTTGCCCATTGAAACTCTCGAAACCGTCAATCCATATTATTGAATTTCTTATATAATCTGATTTAGCGACAGCAGAAATAAATAAGTCCATTTTATCTTCTTCATCGAAAAACTTATCTTTGGTATTTTTGTTTATTTCACTGTATATGGTAATTATATCTTCGAGTTTTGTATTGAGCAGATGGTCTTGCTTGTCACTTATTTTATATTTCAAAATTTGCTGAAGATACTCTACACTGATGCAATTTTGTTTTAATTCACTGATTAATTCATCGAATTCTCTAAGAAAACCATCTTGCATTGAAACTTTTTTAAAAAGTCTCAAACTATCCATATTTTCTTCAAAAACCTTTTTCAACAGCATTATTTTGCCATATTTATTGATTTCCTGAACCTTTAATCCACCAACTTCTTCAAATACTTTATAGCCTAATCGTTTGAAACTCAATATTTCAGCAGACATTATCCCATAGTCTCTTATCCTGTCGATAATTTCATATTCAGCTTGATATGTCATTTGTTCAGGTACAATGAGTATTAAATTAACTTTTTTATTTAATTTGATTTCTTCATATATCTCATCATATATATATGTTGATTTTCCGGTCTTAGCACGTCCAGCAACAATTTTAAATCCCATAGGCCCTCCAATAACAATAAATTTAACATAGATAAAGAATTCTTTATCCATGCTAAATTACCGTTCTATATATTATTCTGTTGGTTTATAAAGATTTCTATTATCCAGTAGCCATATTTTATCAGAAAACTGACCAGGTTCAACAATATCCAGCGCATGTTCAAAGTCATACATTCTCGCATCAATTATATCAAGAAAATGCAACAGTTCAGCCTCAGGTGTCATAGGCTTTTTAGGGCTACCAAATTCAGGTTCATAATGATGGGATAAAACCATGTGCTGTAAAATTATACTTTTCTCCCTGTTGAGCCCTATTTTATCTCCTTCAATTTCAATTTCCTTGATTCCTTGAATAATATGACCGAGCAATTTACCTTCCATTGTGTAATCAGACACAACTCCATATTCATCAGAATCCATCTCAATTATTTTACAAATATCATGAAGAATCACCCCCGCATAAACATAATCCATTTTCAAGTATTCATATACCTGACCGAGTTTTTCTCCGGACCTGAGCATGCGTAAAGTGTGATACAAAAGACCGCCCATGTAAGAATGATGATTTTTCTTTGCAGCAGGATAATAAATAAGTTTGCTATTGAATTTCTTCATTATATTTTCAACTAATAATTTTATTTCTGCATCCTTTATTTTCTTTGCATATGATTTAACTTCAGAAAGCATTTCTGTAGGTTCTATAGGAGCTGACGGTATGAGATCATTAATTTTAATAACATCATCTTGAAGCTTTCCTCTTACTTTATTTATTTTCAACTGCTTCGTTCCGTTCCATTCAAGAACTTCTCCTCTTACCTTAACAATGCTGTTTTCTGCAACTATTGTTTCAATTTCCTTTGAATAATCCCAAACTTTTGCATTTATTTCACCAGTTTTATCTACCAAATCAATATCTATATATTGCTTTCCATTTGTTGTTTTCTTAACTTCGAAACTTTTAATCAAATAAAAACCGTCGGTCTTCTCCCCCGCCTTAAGATCTGATATGTTTTTATTATTATTTGACATGCTTATCATTTGTTCCCTAGCTTTATCGTTTAACATGTCTCCAATACTAGCCTGACTCATATTTTGCCTCTTTTCATCATTTTATGCTTTTATTATATCATACTGATAACAAATCATAAATAATTATTTATGTATTTGCAAATTTGCACCATCATTATCACTTATTAAGTCTATCGCAAAATATGTACCATATTCAGTACTCAAAAAATAGCGCAGTCTCAATCACAAATTTATTCGTTCGCTACCGCTCACGTAAATTTGGATTTCGTTGCGTTTGACCTACCTGCCATTTTTTAGAAAAAAACTCTAAAAAATGGGGTTAGGGCATAAAAAAAGGGCTTACGCCCTATAATTTATTTTTACTTTTCCTGTACTTGTTAAATTTAACCAATAATATTATAAAAATAATTATAACCGGAATTAATACAGGAGCTATTGAAACAATATATATCAAAAGATTTTCAACTGTTCTTAAAACTTTATTTACAGTGTTAATAAAGCCTTCTTTAGCTCTTTGCCACACACTGTCCTGATCGGTTATTTCAAAATTAGCTGTAAGCACCTCTTGAACTTCTAAATTCAAAGTTGACATTGATGCTCTGTCATCTATGTCACTTAAGCTTATGTTAAGAGCATCAATTCCAGTCCTTACTCTTGTAAGTTCGCTTTCAATAAGAAGCATTTCTTCAACAGTCAAAGCTTTTTCATACAATGTTCTTAAATGTTCTTCTTGTGCTTCAAGATTTTTCACTTTATTGTCTTTTTCATAATATTCTTTAGTAACATCAGTTTCATTAATGTTTTTTCTTCTTACTTCACTAGATTCTTCTAAATAAGCTACTAACCCATAAAAATTCTCTTCAGGTACACGAAGTATCATATTTCCATGCATTAATTTTTCATTTTCGTATACTTGATATACTTCCGTGTTATTGCTTTCTAAAAAGCCTCCCACGGATTGTACTTTGGCTGTAAGTTCATCCAAAAATCTTTCATAATCATTTGTTTCAACGGAAATGCTGCCTGTCTTGATTACTTTCATTTCCCTTGTTGAATCTTGAATTAACCCATAGGCTGCTGAATCTTCAACTCCATATGTGTCAACACCCATGATAGACTTTCCTTTTTCTTCAGCTGCAATAGAATATTCATAGTTGCCATTGTCTGCTTCAGCTGGTGCATATTGAGCTTCTGTTGCAGGAGCTGCTAAGTTATTATCATAAGCAATTTCTTCAGATTTAGAATTACCCATTCTTAAATTATTAAAGCCATACACCACAAACACTAAAACCAATGCGGCAGCCAGTCCTCCGTATTTAACCCACTTGAACTTGTTGTTTGTTGTTTTCTTAGGAACGTCAGCATTTACTATATTCTTTGAAACTTCATCGTCAGAAACTAGCTTAGCGGCTTCAGCAATCAAAAGTTTTTCGTGAAGCCTTTTGCAATAGCCAACAGGTGGTTCTGCATCAGGTGTATTTTTCAACACATTTATAATTTTCTTATATTCTTCAAGCTCTTTTTGACAATCTTCGCACTTTTTTAAGTGTTCTTCAACTAAAAGTCTTTCCTCTTCATCTAATTCATCATCAATATATAATGAAAGTAAATCTTTTATTTCATCACAGTTCATCTAATCACCACCTTGTCACTAAAAATTTAATTCTCTTTCTAGTAATTCTTTTAAACTTTTTCTTGCCCTGTTTAATCTGGATTTCACTGTTCCCAGGTTGCAGGAAAGTATTTCAGATATTTCACTGTAAGAAAATCCTTGAATATCTCTTAATACAATAATCATTTTAAAATCATCTTCTAATTTATTCAAAGCATCTTTTATTAACTTATTATTATAATTTTGTTCGACTAACGCATCCGGATTGTTTGAGTCATCTGCTATTTCCCGTTGAAATTCTATATTACCGCCTAAATCAATATTTTCATCAATAGAAACAACATTTATGCTCTTTTTACGTTTAAAATCAATGCATGTATTCACAACAATTCTGTACATCCAAGACTTAAAAGAAGACTGCATGTTAAAGTTCTGTATGCTTTTATACACTTTTATTAACGCTTCCTGAGATGCATCTTCAGCGTCTTCAACATTTCGAAGCACTCTAAGGGCAATATTATATGCTGTTTTTTTGTAATCTTTTATAAGTTCTTCAAAAGCATCAACATCACCACTCCGGCTTTGTTCTACAAGCCATAGTTCATTGCCTTTCATTTTCTCACTCCGTTCGGTTATATTATAAGACGTTAACTTTTTTTATTTGTTCCAATAAATATTTATTAATTACAGTTTTTATAAACTGCATTGCAGTTCAACCTATTCTATCTACATTTTGCTCTGCGATTTTTTTGACATCAACACTTCAGTTATTTGTTAATTATTATAACATTATAAATGTTCATTATCAATAAAAAAAGCGTTCATGTTTTTGAACGCTTCATTTAATTTACAATATATTAAAATAAAATATTGCCCGCTTTTTCCTCACATACTTTTATAAGTGTATCATCCTCAATAAGTTTTTCACATTTATTTATATCTTCATAAAGAGGTCTGTCCTCTGTTAATGTTAACACACAATTTCTTACAGCATCATAGACAGGTGCTGTTCCAATGCCAAGACCTTTGTTTCCTCTCAAATCAATGCCCTGGCATGCACACATTATTTCCATAGCTAAAACTCTTCTTACGTTCTCCATTATTTCTTTGGCTTTACGAGCAGCTATAGTACCCATGGATACATGATCTTCCTGGTTAGCAGAAGAAGGAATGCTGTCAACTGATGCCGGATGAGCTAAAATCTTATTTTCAGAAACTAATGATGCAGCTGAATACTGCACAATCATAAATCCCGAATTTATACCACCATGTTCAACCAAAAAAGCAGGAAGTCCGCTAAGTGATGGATTTACAAGTCTTTCAAGTCTTCTTTCCGAAATATCTGCAAGTTCGGCCAAAGCTATTCCTAAGAAATCAAAACTTAGTGCCATTGGCTGTCCATGGAAGTTTCCTCCTGAAATTCCTTCCTTAGTTTCCGGGAAAATAATAGGGTTATCAGTTACTGAATTTATTTCAATTTCTACTTTTTCTTTTACATAATTAATAGCATCTTTGCTGGCCCCGTGTACTTGCGGTGTACATCGTAAAGAATAAGCATCCTGTACTCTTATTTCGCCTTGTTTTGTAGTCATTTTACTTTCAGACAACAATTGAAGCATTATTCTGGCAGTATCCATCTGACCTTTGTGAGGTCTTACTTCATGTATCTTATGATCCAAAGCAGAAACAATTCCATTCTGTGCTTCAAAGCTGAGTGATGCAGCTATATCTGATATCTTTACTAAATTTAATGCATCATAAACAACCAAAGCTCCTACAGCAGTCATTACTGGTGTTCCGTTAATAAGTGCAAGTCCTTCCTTTGATGTCAGTTCAATGACAGGAATACCAGCTTTTTTCATTGCTTCTTCCCCACTCATAACTTCACCGCCATATTCTGCAATTCCAAGACCAATCATCGGAAGAACCATGTGCGCCAACGGAGCTAAATCTCCACTTGCACCCAGAGAACCTTTTTGTGGAACTACCGGATGCACTTTTTTATTAAGCATATCTATCATTGTTTGAATTGTTTCAAGTTTTGCTCCGGAATAACCCTTTGCCAAATTATTTATTCTTAGAAGAATTATTCCTCTGACAATTTCAGTATCGAAAGGTTTTCCTGCTCCTACTGCATGTGTTACAATTAAATTTTTCTGAAGCAGTTTTGATTCATCCTTTGATATTGAAACATCACTGAATTTACCAAATCCTGTTGTTATACCATAAACAACATCTCCATTTTCCACAAAATCATCTACGATTTTTCTGGACAATAAAACTTTATCAACCGCTGAATCTGATAATTCAACTTCATAATAATTCCTGCAAACTCCTACAATTTCTTCAAGAGTCAATGTGTTGCCTGTTATGATAACCTTTTTCATCTTTTTCTCCTTCTTTTTAAAAAAATAGAGACAAATTTCAGCACACACCAAGTACACCAAAACTTGCCTCCTCATATCTAATATCTTTAGGCTTATTCTAATAAATTAATTATATTATAAAAAACTTATATTGTCAATCATTCTGCTTTTTAAAATCAACTCCAAATTACCCGAAATTTTTCAATTTAAAAACCAGCTATCAAGCTGGTCTTGTTTTTTACTTATTTCCCATTGCTTTGTCAACAGCTTCCTTTATTGCATTGCTTGTTACAGTTGCACCGGATATTCCATCAACATCAGTTGAATCTGCTTCTTCAATTTTATCTGGCAATTCATCAATTGCATTTGATCCAATGCCTTTAGTTTCCTTTTCACCAACTGCTTCAACAGATACAATATCATCTCCATCAACAGTTACAGTAACTTTAACTTCGCCACCATAACCTTGAGCAGTTCCAGTTAAAGTATCCTTATCGGCACCTCCGTTTGCACCTGTCATATCTGTGTCTGTTCCATTTGTCCCTGTGTCATTTGTTCCTGTGTCATTTGTTCCTGTGTCATTTGTACCGTTATCACCAACATTATCAATGTCGTCATCAGTACATGCGCTCATACTGAAAATCAATACAGCACATAATATCAATGCTAATTTTTTCATAATAGCCTCCATGTTTTAATTTAATTCGAGTTTAGTATAACCAAAATAATTCCAATCATTAAAAACATGTTAAGATTTTTTATGTGTTACTTATAAAATTTTTACATTCACATAAAAACCTTAACACAAATTTTATATTAAACGTGCTAAAATCAAGGCGTAAAACAAGCAGGAGGTGTAAATATGGATTACATTATTGCAGTCTTAATGATAATAATTTTTCTAATAGGTTTTGTTTTTATTGATAAAATTTACAATATAGCAAATCCTGTTGAGTTTAATAAAAATGCATTTTATCAGTTTAGTGATTACAACAGTTTAACAGGCGCATTAATATATGGAGACAAAAATTCTGATTTTTGTACTGCTATTTCTGATGTTTTAAAACAATACAATATTAATTCAGAAATACTAAATGATATAAATATTCTTGATAATTCAAGCTCATACAAATATTTAGTAGCTGTCAGTAAATCCGATCTTGACAATCTCACTATTTGCGCTATAGGAAGAAAAATGATGGATATTAATAATATACTTGCAATATGCAATCAAAAATACAACAAAAAAATATATGAAGAAAATCACATTGCGTATTTAACAGGAGATATCCTATCGGCAAATGAAATTGCACATACGTTGTTAAATCTTCGCGCAGAATAGGAGGCATAGGAGGCATAATATGTATGCAATAAAAAAAATAAAATTGACTTATACAGAAATTATAGTATTCGGCACCTTTGGAATTATATTGATAGGAGGATTGCTTTTAAGCTTGCCGATTTCATCTAGAGAAGAAATTTCAACACCTTTTATGGACTCATTATTTACTGCTGCTTCTGCTTTTTGTGTAACAGGATTAGTGCTTTATGACACTTATACACATTGGTCCATGTTTGGACAGACCGTAATACTATTATTGATACAAATAGGCGGTCTTGGCTTTATGACAGTAATCACCTTGTTTTCAATTTTTTTAAGAAGAAAAATAGGACTTAAGGAAAGAAGATTGTTAATGGAATCAGCTAATACATTAAAAATAGGTGGAATAGTTCTTCTTGTAAAAAAAATTATTATACGAACGATTATCTTTGAAAGTATTGGAGCAACAGTACTTACGCTTAGATTCTATGGGCAGATGGGGCTTAAGGAAGGATTGTATAATGGAATATTCCATTCTGTCTCAGCATTTTGTAATGCAGGCTTTGATTTAATGGGCAAATATGGTCAAAATTCTTCCCTTACATCATATTTCAACGACATTACTGTTAATCTTACTATAATGCTTTTGATAATAATAGGCGGTATCGGGTTTGTTGTGTGGGATGACGTAGCAAATAACCGTTTTTTGTTCAAGAAATATCAACTTCACACTAAAATAGTGCTTGTAACTACTGCTGTATTAATTTTCGGAAGTGCTTTAATTTTTTACTTACTTGAAGGGAAATACAGCATGATAAATATGGGTTTTATTGAAAAAATAACTGCATCCCTGTTTCAATCTGTAACAACAAGAACAGCAGGATTTAATACTGTTAATCTTAACGAAATGTCACAAGGCAGCATCCTAATGACAATGCTATTGATGGTTATTGGAGGAAGTCCAGGCTCTACAGCCGGAGGTATAAAAACAACAACTTTTATTGTACTTCTTATAGGTGCATGGACAACAGCAAAACAAAGCAACGAAATAACACTCTTTAAACGCAGACTAGAAAGTGATTCTTTGAAAAAGGCCAGCGCCATTACAGTTATATATTTGTTCACTGCATTTATTTCTATAATGCTAATCAGCGTTATGCAAGAATTTTCATTAGTGGAAATAATGTTTGAAGTATTTTCAGCATTGGGAACTGTTGGATTGTCATTAGGCATAACGCCTTCACTCAACATTTTATCGAAGATAATCGTAACATTGCTAATGTATGGAGGCAAAGTTGGTGTATTATCAATAGCAATAGTACTAGCTGAAAAAAAAGAACCTTCGCTTCTCAGTCGGCCTTTAGAAAAAATAATTATTGGATAGGAGAGAATTTATATGAAATCAATTTTAATAATAGGAATGGGTGCTTTTGGACGTCATTTGGCACTTAAAATGATAGATCTTAAAAATGATGTTATGATAGTTGATAAAGATAGTGCTATTATAGAAGAAATGTCTACTCTTGTAACTGATGCACAAATTGGTGACTGCACAAAAGAAGATGTTCTTAAAGCATTAGGGGTAAGCAATTTTGATGTTTGCTTTGTAACTATTGGAGATACATTCCAGTCATCATTGGAAATAACTTCGCTATTAAAAGATTTAGGAGCAAAATACGTCATTTCCAAGGCAAGCAGGGATATTCAAGCAAAATTTCTTTTAAAAAACGGAGCTGATGAAGTTGTTTATCCTGATAAGGATATGGCTGAAAAACTTGCCATACGCTGCAGTGCTAATAATGTTCTTGACTATTTCTCTATAACAAATGATTACTCAATATTTGAAATACCAATTATGCAAAGTTGGACAGGTAGAAGCATTGAAGAAATAAATGTGAGAAAAAAATATCATATAAATATTCTTTTGATAAAAAATGGCAGCAACATAATGACAATGCCAAAAGCAGATTATGTTTTTAAAGAAGATGATATAGTTATTGTTATCGGCAAGTCAGAGGATGTTCTTAGACTTGCCGAAAATATTTAGTTAAAGATGCCCACATGAGGGCATCTTCTTTATTCATCAGCAAATCTGTATCCAACACCAATTTCTGTGAGTATAAAACGCGGGCTAGAACTATCTTTTTCGATTTTTCTTCGCAAACTTGCCATGAAAACTCTTATGCTTTTAGAATCTCCTGTCTCCCCATATCCCCAAACTTCTTTGGATATTTGGCTGTGAGTTACAACTTTTCCTCGATTTGCAATCAATAATAACAACAGTTTATATTCAATTGGTGTAAGATGAACTTCTGTCTCATCAACAAAAATTCTATGTTTGTCGCAATCAACAATCAAATAGTCAAATTTATAAACCGTTTCAGGCAGATGTCCAATTTCCCTTTCAATGAGTCTTTCCATAACACGAATACGAGCAAGCAATTCTCCCATTGAAAATGGCTTTGTGACATAATCATTAGCACCAGCATCAAGAGCTGCAATTTTATCGCTGTCTTGTTCTCTTGCTGAAACAATTATTATGGGAATTTCCGAAACCTGACGAACTTGTTTTATTATTTCAACTCCATCCATGTCAGGCAGGCCTAAATCCAACAAAATTATATCAGGATTTTCAGTACAAAAACTTAAAATACCTTCATTGCCACATTTTGCAGTCAAGATAGAATATCCCTTTGCTTTTAAAGCCATAGTCATAAAATTTACTATCTTATTATCATCTTCAATCACCAATATTTTCGAAATCATTATACCACCTCCAAAGGAAGTACTACCTTAAATACTGCTCCACCTGTTTTTGAATTTTTTACTGTAATAGTTCCTTTGTGGGCAGTTACAATTTCCTTACAAATAGTAAGACCTAGACCTACTCCGAAATTTGAATCAACAATATTGTTTTTATGCAAAGTGACAAAACCATCAAATATTTTGTCAATTATTAATGGATCAATGCCAACACCATTGTCTGAAATTTCAAAAATTGCTGTATCATCCTGACTATATACTTTAAAATATATTTGAGCATCTTCCCCTGCATGTTTGTACGCATTATCTAAAAGGTTTACAAGCACTTGTACTATAAGTCTACCTTCAACCGGCACTAATATAATATCTTCAGGAACATATACATGGAATCTGTCAGAAGATGTTAGATGAGGAATATGAGTCAGTGTTTGATTTACAATGTCGTCAACAGCTTCATAATCTTTGTTTACAGTAAGTCTTCCTTCACTGAAACGCGTCATGTCAAGTATATTTTGCACAGTTTTAATAAGCCATGTTGATTCATCATATATATCAGACGCTAATTTTTTTACAGACTTTGCATCCAAATTATCATAACTGTCTAAAATAAGCTCGCTTGCACCTTTTATTCCGGTTAGAGGAGTTCTGAGATCATGTGAAATGCTTCGTAAAAGCGTGCTTTTTAAATGTTCGCTTTCCATATCTATTCTTATTTTTTGCCTTTCTTCATATATAAACTCCCTGTCAAGCACAATGACCATTTGATGCACAATTGCTTTTATAATCATCTCATTTTCAACTGATAATGAAGACTTTGCATCAATTAATTCCATAACTCCTATTTTCTTTTTAACCCCTTTAATTGGTATTAATCGAACATTTTCTTTAACTGTGTTATCATAATTAGGCATCCCTTCAACACAAAATACTTTTTCATCATAATCTAATTTAACATAGCAGTCATATCCAACATAATCCTTTATATAATTTATTCCCTTTAAAATAATATTTTCTTTTCCTGTTACATTTAAAAAACCTTTTGTTATATCATAAAGTAATTGTGCTGTTCTTTCATTTCGTTTTGATATTTCTGTCTGATTCTGCAGTTTAGAAGTCATAGTACTTGAAATTAAAGATGCAATCAGAAAGAACACAATAAGAATATAATCCTGTGTATTGATTATCTGAAGGCTATGTATGGGCTCAGTGAAAAAATAATTAAATAATATAACGCTTAAAACAGCTGCAACTGCACTGTAAATATATCCTCTGGTTACTGTTGTAACAGTTAAAACTCCAACTATAAACACCATGAGCGTGTTTTCTTTTCCAATTCCTAAATCATTCATAATAATCGAAAGGAGAGTGGATACAGCGCAAATCAAAAAAACTTTTAAGAAAGACTTTAATTTTTCATATTTATAATATTTACTTTTTTCTAAATTATTATTGTAATTCATTTTAGCTCCTTACACAAATAATATAATTCATTATACCACACAGAAGAAAAAACTAAATAATAATTTCAAATCATTTCATCTTGAAATCGCCATATTACTTTAGTATAATTAATTTAATTTAAAATTGGAGGAAAATATGAAGGTAGTTGCATTTAACGGGAGTCCAAGAAAAGAAGGAAACACATTTCAAGCTATTAAAATTGTTGCTGAGCAATTAGAAAAAGAAAATATAGAAGTTGAAATAATCCACGTAGGCAATAAAAAAATTCAAGGTTGCACTGCATGCAATACATGTTTTAAAACCCGAAATGAAAAATGTATTATTGATGATGAAGTTAATGAATGGATTCAAAAAATGAAACAAGCAGATGGAATTATTTTTGGATCACCAGTACATTTCTCATCCATAGGAGCCACTATGAAAGCATTTATGGACAGAGCCATGTATGTTGGAAGTGCTAACAATTCATTATTCAGACACAAAGTAGGTGCATCAGTCATAGCAGTGAGACGTGCCGGAGGAATTCCTGCATTTGAACAGTTAAACAAATACATAAACTATTCTGAAATGCTCATGCCTTCGTCAAATTATTGGAATGTTATTTATGGCCAGAAACCTGGGGAAGCTTTAGAAGATGCAGAAGGGGTTCAGATAATGAAACTTCTCGGTAAAAATATGGCATGGCTCATGAAATTAATTGAACTTGGAGAAGGAAAAATTGAAAAACCGGAACAAGAAAGAAAAATATATACAAATTTCATAAGATAAACAAAAGCGCAGATAAATCTGCGTTTTCTCACTCTTTAGAGTTGGTAGATTTGCGTAAATGTTGCAATTTTTAATTTGAGTAAATGTTTTCAAATATTGTTGACTTTTCTTAAAATGAGTTTTATAATTTAGTTAAACGTTTAAATAAATTTGGGGCCATATTATGAAAATAACAATAAAAGAAATCGCAAAAGAAGCAAACGTTTCAATAGCAACTGTTTCATTGGTTATTAATAAAAAAGATAAAAATATTACTGATATAACCCGTAATAAGGTTTTAGAAGTTGTTGAGAAATACAACTATATACCTAATTCTATGGCAGGAAGCCTTGTTACTCAAAGAACTCATATTATTGGTCTTATATTGCCTGACATTACAAACCCATTTTTTCCCGGTATAGCAAGAGGTGCAGAAGATAAGGCCAACGAATCAGGTTATAGCATAATATTCTGCGATACGGATGACAATGTTGATGTTCAAGAAAAATATATTGAGTCACTGACAAGCAAAATGGCAGATGGAATTATAATTGCTCATTCATCAAACAGTGAGAAAATGTCTGAAATACTTAAGAGGTGCAAAGTACCTATTATTTTGATAGACAGAGATTTTTACTCAGAAAATGTTTGTGGCAAAGTTCTTGTTGATAATTTAGAAGGAGCTTACAAAGCAATATCATATTTAATTAGTAATGGTTATAAGAATATTGCTTATCTTTCGGGTTCATTAAAAACAAGAACTGCTCAAGACAGATTAAACGGTTACAAAAAAGCTTTAAAAAACAACGGACTTACCTATAATGAAAAGTTGGTTAAATTCGGTGAATATAAAATTGAATGGGGCAGAAAAGGAGTAAATAATTTATTGCAGGAAAATGAAAATTTCGATGCAATTTTTTGCGGAAATGACCTTATTGCCATTGGCGCCATGAAGGAACTTAAGGAAAATGGATATTCAATCCCTGAAGATTTTGGTGTTATGGGATATGATGATATTTACATGGCTAGTCTTGTGGAACCATCACTCACTACAATAAGGCAGCCAAATTACAAAATGGGCTATCAAGCAATGGAACTGTTGCTGGAAAACCTCAATCAGATAGGAAAAAACCATAATAATCGCTTCAGCGATATAAAAACAATTACACTTGAAACAGAAATTGTTGAAAGAGATTCTATTATAGCTATAAGAAGGTGAACTAATGAAAAAAGGCAAATTGTTAAATTCTGAAATTTCATATGTTGTCAGCAAAATGGGGCACACTGACAGCCTCACAATCTGCGATTGTGGGCTTCCAATTCCTGATGGTGTGCAAAGAATTGACCTTGCTGTAACAAAAGGTCTGCCGGAGTTTATTCCGGTCTTGAAAACTGTGCTTGAAGAGCTTTCAATAGAGAAAATAATACTTGCAGAAGAAATTAAAAACAACCCTGAATTAAACAAAAGCATTATTGATATATTCAAAAAAGTTGAAGAAAAAGAAAACAAAAAAATATCAGTTGAATATATACCTCATGAAGAATTTAAAGAAAAAACTCATTATTCTAGAGCCGTTATAAGAACAGGCGAATATAAATCTTTTGCTAACATCATTCTTGTTTCTGGCGTAACATTTTAAGTTAGAGATTCAACGTATTAATTATTAGACACTAGGCGGTGATTATGTGAAAGACATAGTAGTATCAATGAAACATATTTCAAAAAACTTTTCCGGCATAAACGTATTAAAAGATGTAAATTTTAATATATATAAAAGTAAAGTTATGGCACTTGTTGGAGAAAACGGAGCAGGCAAATCCACATTAATGAAAATCCTTACCGGAGTTTACTTAAAATCTGAAGGAGAAATATACCTGGATAATAAGTCTGTAACATTCAATGACACACGTTCTTCTCAGCAAGCAGGAATTGCTATAATCCATCAAGAGTTAAACTTGGTCCAAGATCTTTCAATAGGTGAAAATATATTTCTAGGCAGAGAACCTGTTTCATCAAGAGGAAGAATATTGTGGAAAAATCTTTTTGAGAATGCGCAATTTTGGCTGGATAAGTTAGGCTTAAATGAAAATTCAAAGGAGCTTGTCAAAAACATAAGTGTTGGTAAACAACAGCTTGTAGAAATAGCTAAAGCCTTATCAATTGATGCAAAAGTTATTATAATGGATGAGCCAACAGGGGCTTTAACACCAACTGAAACTGAAAAGTTGTTTAATGTTATCACAGATTTAAAGGATAATGGAAAAAGCATAGTATACATTTCCCACAGACTGCAGGAAATATTTCGAATATGTGATGATGTGACCGTGTTAAGAGACGGTGAACTTATTGGCGAAGAAGCAATCGAAAATATTGATGAAGATATAATAATTGAAATGATGGTTGGAAGAAAATTAAGTGAGCAGTATCCAAGAATTGAAACTGGAATAGGAGAAGATATATTAAAGGTTGAAAATTTGTCAAATCAATTTGTAAAAAACATTTCATTTGTTCTTAAACAAGGCGAGACGCTAGGAGTTGCCGGTCTGATGGGTTCTGAAAGAACAGAACTCATGAGAACTATTTATGGAATTTATCCTTATTCTAAAGGAGACATTTTCTTAAATGGTGTTAAAGTGAAAATTCATTCTCCAATGGATTCTTTACATCTTGGTATCGCTTATGTTACCGAAGATAGAAAATCCAATGGAATTATCAGTGAGATGAATGTCAGAGAAAATATTACTTTGTCTTCCCTTAAATTGTTTCAAGGTCCACTTGGCTTTATTTATAAAGGTAAAGAAGAAATTTTATCAAAAGAATATGTAGAAAAGATGTCTATTAAAACTGCAGGAACCAACCAATTATTAAGATTTTTAAGCGGAGGTAACCAGCAAAAAGTATCTATATCAAAGAGTTTAATGACAAATCCTACAATACTTATTCTGGATGAACCAACCAGAGGTGTTGATGTTGGAGCAAGAAAAGAAATTTATGACCTTATCAACAAATTTAAAATTGAAGGTATGAGTATAATCATTGTTTCTTCTGATATTCCAGAAATTCTTGGAATTTGTGACAGGGTTATGGTTATGCATGAAGGTAAAGTTTCCGGATTCTTAAACAGACATGAAGCAACACAGGAAAGCATTATGGCCCTTGCAGTAGGAAAGGATGTGAATTAATTGAATACATATATAAAAAAAATACTTAAAAATAAACCGCTGATTGTTCTTCTTGTGACTTCTATAGTAGTGGCAGTGTTAAATCCAAGATTTCTTACTTGGGGAAATATATTGACTGTACTAAGGCAAACTTCTATAAATGCTGTTATCGCCACCGGAATGACGTTTGCCATCTTAATTGGCGGAATTGATTTATCCGTTGGTTCTGTACTTGGATTTTGCGGGGCTATAGCTGCAACAATGATTTCATCAGGAACAAATGTTATTGTGGTTGTTCTTGCTGCTCTGCTTTTAGGAACATTCATCGGATATTTAAATGGGACTTTGATTACTTTCGGAGGCTTGCAGCCTTTCATTGCAACATTGGGAACTTTAACTCTCTTAAGAGGTTTTATACTTGTATTTACACAAGGAAGGC
The DNA here is from genome assembly GCF_033447055.1 of Sedimentibacter sp. Lineage (GTDB taxonomy): Bacteria > Bacillota > Clostridia > Tissierellales > Sedimentibacteraceae > Sedimentibacter. The sequence continues at coordinate 9,529 of NZ_JAWQJF010000061.1, read as the reverse complement.
CAATAAGTATAGGAAATACTTCAGATGCTGAATTATTTTCCGAAATAGGAACAGGATTTATCGGCCCAATACCAATTCCTGTGTATATAATGATTTTAGTATTTTTATTTGCATATTACATCTTGAATCATACTCGCATAGGAAGGTACATATATGCAACGGGGTCAAATGAAGAAGCAACAATGTATTCTGGAATTAAAACAGTCAGGGTAAAGCGTTTTGTTTATGCCGTATCAGGTATGATGGCTGCACTTGCAGGCATCTTGATTACAGCAAGATTGGGTTCTGCGCAGCCAACTGCAGGTTCAGGATATGAACTTGATGCTATTGCAGCTGTTGTACTAGGAGGAACAAGTATGGCAGGAGGAATTGGTACAATTGCAGGTACTGCCATTGGCGCTTTAATAATAGGTGTTTTAAATAATGCCCTTAATCTTATGCAAGTTTCATCCTACTATCAGGATGTGGCTAAAGGAATAGTTATACTAATTGCAGTTTTATTGGACAGAAAGCAAAAATCTTCAAGGTAATAAATAAAAAAATATAATATATGGAGGAAAAATTTATGAAAAAGTTTTTAAGCTTACTGGTTGTTTCTATCATGTTGTTGTCATTGATAGTTGGATGCAGCACACAAGATACAACAACCAATGAGGAACCAGCAGCCAAAGAGGAGCCCAAAACAGTCGGTCTTGCTATTTCAACATTGAATAATCCTTTCTTTGTTGATCTGGAGGCAGGTGCAAAAGCAAAGGCTGCTGAGCTGGGTGTTACATTGGTTACACTTGATTCTCAGGACGACTCTGCTACTGAAATGTCCAACGTAGAGGACTTAATTAACCAAGGCGTAGATGTTATCATGATTAACCCTACTGATTCTGATGCTGTTAAGAGTGCAGTTGAAGCTGCCAACAAAGCTGGAATTCCTGTTATTACATTAGACAGAAGTGCTAGCGGCGGTGAAGTTGTTTCTCACATTGCTTCAGATAACGTAGCTGGGGGAAAACTTGCTGGGGAGTATGTAATAGAATTATTAGGGGGCAAAGGAAAAGTTGTTGAATTAGAAGGTACTCCTGGTGCATCAGCTGCCAGAGACAGGGGCGAGGGATTTAACTCTGCAATTGCACAAAGCGATATTGAGGTAGTAGCAAAACAAACTGCTAATTTTGATAGAGCTGAAGGATTGTCAGTAATGGAAAATATTCTTCAGGCACAACCTGAAATAGATGCTGTTTTTGCTCACAATGATGAAATGGCATTGGGTGCAATAGAAGCAATAAAATCTTCCGGAAGAGATATATTAGTTGTTGGATTTGATGCAACAGATGATGCAAAGGCTGCAGTTGAAAGCGGTGAAATGGCTGCTACTGTAGAACAGCTTCCAAAAGAAATAGGCTCACTTGGTATTCAAACAGCAGTAAAAATATTAAACAATGAACAAGTAGAAAGTATAATACCTGTAAATTTACAACTTGTTAAAAAATAAAAATAATTATCAGGACAAATATCCTTTATTTTGATATGATACTTCCAAAGTAGACAGTCTAATTAATTAAAATTAGATTATCTATTTGGAGGTATTTTTTTATGGACAGAAAACCTAAACATTTATATTCAGGATTTTTGTTTTGTTTTAAATATTATATAATATTTTAGAAAGAAATTCTTTAGTTCTTTCATGTGTAGGATTTGTAAAGAAATCCTGCGGGTTATTTTCTTCTAATATTTCCCCATTGTCCATGAACAAAACTCTGTTAGCAACACTTTTTGCAAAACCCATTTCATGAGTTACAACAACCATTGTCATTCCTTCTAAAGCAAGATCTTTCATAAGTCTAAGCACTTCCCCTATCATTTCAGGGTCAAGAGCGGATGTCGGTTCGTCGAAAAGCATTATGTCAGGTTTCATCGCAAGAGAACGCACTATTGCTATTCTTTGCTTTTGTCCCCCTGAAAGTTTTGATGGGTATTCATCTTTTTTGTCAGCAAGCCCTATTCTTTCCAAAAGTATAATAGCATTATCTTCTGCTTCTTCTTTTGTCTGAAGGTTTAACTTTATAGGTGCCAATGTGATATTTTCCATAACTGTTAAATGTGGAAATAAGTTAAAGTGCTGAAAAACCATTCCCATTTTCTGTCTTATTTTATTTATGTCACACTTTTTATCAGTTAAATCCTGTCCTTCAAAAATTATACTGCCCGAATTAGGAGTTTCTAAAAGGTTCATGCATCTTAGCAAAGTGCTTTTTCCTGAGCCTGATGGTCCAATAATTACAACTTTGTCACCTTTGTTTATTTTAGTGCTTACATTTTTTAATACTTCATTGTTTCCAAAACTTTTTCTTATGTTTTTAATTTCTATCACTTTCAGACAACCTCCTCTCCAGCCTTTTCTGTATTGAAGATAAACCAATTACCATTATGAGATAAAACAAAGCTACAGAGTACAATGGAAAAAAAGGCTCCCATGTTCTACTTCTCACTATATCACCTGCTTTGGTTAAGTCAATAATAGGAACATAACCAGCAACAGCGGTCTCTTTTAATAATGCAATAAATTCATTGCCTAAAGCAGGCAATATGTTTTTTAAAGCTTGTGGAAAAATTATAAATATCATTGTCTTTTTATTGTCCAAACCTAAGGACATTCCTGCTTCAATTTGACCTTTATCTACGGACTCAATTCCTGCGCGTGCTATTTCCGAAACATAAGCTCCGGAATTAAAACCAAAAGTTAATATAGCAACTAAAATACTGTTATCAATATTTACAAAAATTGTATAATACATAATTAATAATTGTACAACAACAGGTGTTCCTCTTATTATAGTTACATAAAAGCTGCATAATTTATCCAATACAAAAAACTTTTTGTTATTCTTAGCATTGGTTTTTACTATTGCAATAAAAACTCCTATTATTATTCCTATTAAAGTAGCAAAAAAAGCAATAAAAATTGTATTTTTAATACCTGAAACAAATAACTTATATCTTCCTTCAATTACAAATGTTTTATTAAAACTATTTATAAAGTCCTCCACTTTTTTCCTCCCTTTATTAAAAAGGCGATAATGCCATAAGCAGTTATCGCCTTTTGAAACTATAACATTACTTCGAATGATTTGCTATGAATTCTTCAATCTTGCCTTCGTCAAGCAATCTTTGAAGTGTTGTATTTATTGAATTCAGTAATTCTTCATTTCCTTTTTTAACACATATGCCGTATGCTTCACTTATATCTCCGAACACAACCGTTCCAAGATCTTCATTGTTGTTTACAATTTCTTCAGCTGGAAGTTTATCAATAACTACTGCATCAAGTCTACCTGCAAGCAAATCCTGAGATGCTTCTAATGCGTTTTTATATGTTTTTACTTCTGCTCCGGAATTGTATAAATCACCATCTTCTAAATTTACAGCATCTGATATTGCAAGATCTCCTGTAGTACCAAGCTGTACTCCTATTTTCTTGCCTTTTAAATCTTCCATAGTTTTAACTTCGGCATCTTTTTTATAAATTATATGCTGGATTGATTCTACATAACTTATAGAAAAATCTACTTGTTCTTGTCTTTCGGCAGTAATTGTCATTCCTGCTGCGCCAAAATCCGCTTTATCATTTAAAACAGCTGGTATAATGCTTGAAAAATCTATATGCTCGACAACTAATTCCTTGCCTAAATCTTTTGCAATTTCGTTAGCTATATCAACGTCAACACCTACTATATTTTCACCTTCAAAATATTCGAAAGGTGGAAATTCTGCATTAGTATACATTACCAATGTATTGTCCTCATCTTTGCTCTCTTCAGCAACTGGTGCTTGATTTGCATTGTTTTCAGCTGGCTGTTCTGTTTTGCTTTCTGTACTGCAACCTGTTAATAATGCAAATGCCATAGTCATAATTAATAATATAGATATTATTTTTTTCATTTTTCCCTCCAAGTTTTATGTCTTTTTAACATAAAGGTATATTAGCACTTTTAGTATGTATTGTCAAATATTTTTTCATATTATCGTATAATTATATATTTATTCTAAGAATGTATTCTTATGCTTTAGTAATAAATTGGAATAAATACTGTTTATTTCTTATTGTACTTTCCTCCCACACGAAAAAGCGTGCATTGTCTTGCATAAAAAAGTATTTACCCTATTTTTGAAATGATAATTTTAACATTCTGTAATAATCAAAAATAAAAATAAGACAGCAATAACTGTCTATTATTAATAAACCATATTTATTTTATACGAATAAAATGAAGGATCTATTAAATTACTGTCACATCAAGATTTTCCAGCCAGCTTATTAAATCTTTCTTCGCAAATGGCTCCATGTGACCAAACAAAGCCGTTTCAAAATCAAGTTCTTTAAATGTTTTAATTAAACTATATAGTTTGTCTTTATAATAAACTGGTTCTCCGTGATGGAAATCTTCGCTGATTATATCACCTATGAATAATATTTTTTCTTTTGGCACATATGCAACAACGCAGTCTTCAGCATGAGAACTGTCTAATTTCAACAGCTCGCAACTTATATTTCCTAAATCCAAAGACAATTTTTCATCAAATACAATATCCGCAGTTTTAACACAAATTTCTTTTCTGTTATAATATTCTTTGCGAATCATTGTATCGCAAAATTCAATATCTTCACCATTCTTTAATCTTTCATCCATTGCTTCATCTGTCCATTCCCAGCTGCTCATTTCATTTAAATACTCATTTGTTTTTTTGCATGCTATGGATACTGCATTTACACTGAATAGTCCATAGGTATGGTCCCAGTGGGAATGAGTTATGGCAACAAAATTCGGGTATGGAAGTCCTAATTTAGAAATTCCATCCATAAATTCATCAACATGTTTTTTTGAATTTCCGGCATCAACCATTAAAGAATATTGGTCGCCTTTTATATAACCTAAAATAGGTCTGTCCGTTTCCACATTATGAGGCATAAAGTATATTCTGTCTGTTAATTTTATAATCATTTTGTTCTCCTGTATATTAAACATTAATTTCTGCAGTTATAGTATAATATAAACTTACTCGTATCGCAATGCATCAATTGAATCTGCTTTTGCTGCTTTCTTATTCCCCTCACTAATTATAATTCAATTTAATATTGCTTTTTAAGCCAAAGAAATTTAATTCAATATAGTTTTTGTTGCTTTCATTGACTGTATTAATAGATTCAACATTATTGAAAGTATTGCTTGTTTTCATATTTTCAAAACCGAAACCTACAAAATTATAAATTCCAACTCTGTATTCACCGCTTTTATTTTTCTCCAAAACAGCAGCCGTATCATATCCTAAATTAAAGTAATCCCCAAATGTTATGTCAATTAAATCCCAAGAAGTATTCATAAATATGATGCATTTTAAGAGAATCATAGCTTGGCATTAAAGCAACAAACCCATCTTCATAAATTAATTTTGTTTGTTCTTCCGTAAATCCTGAATATTGTCCTGCATTAAATAAATTAGACAAATCCTGATTAATTTCGTATTTTTCAACATTAGGAGTATAATTTGGTAATTCATAAGGAACATCTACATCATAGGATGATAAATTCATTTCCCATGCTTTAGGTATTTCATTTTCATTAATTTCATTTTCTGTTATTGGTGTTTCAATTTCATCTTCTTTATTATTATCAGAACATGAAGTCACACAAAGCTGGCATAACATAACTGTAATCAATAAAATATTTATTAATTTTCTTGTTTTCATATTACACCTCCGCAAATATAAAATCTTTACAATTGCATTTTTATCTGCATGCGTGCATTATTAAGTTCACGGTACAGCTCTTGTTTTGAACAGTCTACTGTGAGAGCTAAATCATCTATTTTAAACCCCAATATATCTCTCCATACAATTGTTGCCCTGTTTAATGGTTCAAGAGAAAGTAATGCATTCTGCATCGGTTCAATTGTTGTTATGTATTGTTCATTTTGCTCTTCGAATTCAAGCAAGAATATTCTACACACCTCTTTAGCTGTGTACAAAAGCATATTTGAAGAAACATTTTCAGAAGAATTTATTGTTGCAGTACGCTCTATTGCAAGAATAGCCATATTGCTTGCTTGAAGTTCTTCACCTGTCAATCTGAAAGCGATTGTATATATCTTTTTAAAATATTCATTTAAATTCACAAGTTATTCCTCCAATAGTTCAAATAATATCACTTGTCATAATATCATAAAATTATGCCTTGTGCGAAGAAGTGTAATAATTAATATGAATTTATGTAATAACTTACATTTTTACTGCTAAGCCAAAGAATTATTATAAATAAGAACATCAACATAAAACTTCTTTTTATTATGGTGAATTTCCATTGTTCCATTATACATATCCACTGATTTTCGGATGCTGCTTAACCCTAATCCGTGATTTTCCTTATCCATGTTTGTAGTTGATAATTTGCCATTCTTGTAATTTAATATTCCATCAAACGAATTTGAAATATTTATATAAAGTACATTTCTGTCAAAATCCACAGAAACATTTATTTGTTTTTCATCTTTTGATTTTGAAGCTGCCTCTATGGCATTATCCATTAAATTGCCTAAAATAACACTTAAATCAAAGGGTCTTATATTTAATTTTTCCGGAACGTTCAGGTTGATATCAGTTTTTATTCCGAATATATTTGCTTTATTTATTTTATAGTTTAAAATACTGTCAATTTCAGGATTTCCGGATTTAGAATATTCATCTGAATAATTAGTATTATTAACCAAAATTTTCAGATATTCAACAGCACCTTCATTGTCATCATTTTCTATAAGTGACTGGAGAGACAATACATGATTTTTTATATCATGTCTTAAAACTTTTAAATTTTCCTGTGATTGATTAATAATGTCCAACTGTTTTAAATAAGCATTGTTTTGTTCTAAAAGCAATACCCTTTCAACTTTTTCATCATATGATCTCATTAATTCATCGTAAAGGTAGAAAACAAAAATATTAATAACAAATAAAATTACAATGCTTATTATTATCCCTGTCAAATTATCAGCATGAACTTTTGCAATCAACATAAGTGCTGATATTAAAGTTCCGAAAGGTATTACAAATATGGAAAGCCAATGGAGAAAAGAAACATTCATATTGTTTTTTACCATTTTAAAGTTTGATAAAAATAACACTATTATATAAGAAATTATTCTCATAATTATTAAAGCTGCAATAATCTCAATATCCGAATTTTGAGAAATAATGCTTATATTAAAATAATTTAATGACAATATAACAACAGTTTCTATGATCATAAGAATTGTATAAACTGATACAGTTGCAATCAACCTTGTTTTTATGGTTGACTTATAATTATATGTGAGCAAAAAAAACATAATTAAATTAGATAAAATATTTAATACAGGCTTATTATATGCCAGGTAAAAAAGACATATTACAAAGTAGTACAGCATATATGATGCAAACTCGATTTTCTTATCTGTTTCTTCTCTGCCAAAAAAAACTCCCATAAATCTGAACATAGTATACGTACAAAATGCATTGGTAATTAAATATACAATCGTAACACTATTTGTCATGACAGAACCTCTGCTTTCTTAAAAGCAGATGTTCTCTTACTGCTTTTCTGCTATTTTGGCTTATTGTCAATAATTCCTTGTTTGACATTTTTACATAATCGTATGTATACTCTATAACATGGTTAAAGTTTATTAAATATGATTTATGTATCATTATAAAATCCTGAACATTTAATTGTTTTTCAACTTCTGATAATTTGCCGTAAAAACTCTTGACTTCATCAATTAGAACAATATTGACTTTCCTTCCTTCACTTTCAAAGTACAATATATCTGTTATTGGAACGCTGAAATTAACACTTCCGTTCTTGTACTCATAATAATTATTATGTTTTTCCTGAAGTTTGATTGCTTTTATAATTACAGATTCAATTTTTACCTTGCTGACAGGCTTTACTAGAAAATTTAAAGGTCTGATTTCAAATAAATCCATTGCATAACTTTCCTTGCCTGAAACATATACAATTTGGGTAGATTCATCGTTCATTTCTTCACGAATTTTTTTCCCTACTTCGACACCATTTATTTCATGCAATTCAATATCTAAAAATATCAAGCTAAAACGATTACCCTTATTAAGATACCTGCATAATTCTTCCCCTGAATAAAATACTTCAACCTCAAAATTTTCATTGATATTTTTGCTTATATCTGCCAAAATATCTTCAAATTGCTGACATATTATTTTTTCATCGTCGCAAATTGCAATTTTTAACATAAACATCCCCACTTATATAAAAATTTTCCATTTTACAGTAGCAATTATATCATAATTCATATTTATTTTCATCTAGTTAATTTTTGTATAAAATTTTCTTATACATTAGGTGCCGAATCAAACTTTTTTCTATTTTACTTTACTAAAATTGTGAAATATAATACAAGTGTTGGAATTATATATACTAGGAGGATATTATGGGTAAGGAAGACATTGATTTAAAAGAAGAACAGGAAGAAACAATGCCTTTTTTCGAAAGTAAAAAAGGTATTGTTTTTGCAGGAAGCGTTGTTGGAATATTGGCAGTCTTGCTAGTAGTTTTTGGCAATCCTAAAAATATGGGATTTTGTATTGCATGTTTTGAAAGAGACATAGCAGGAGGTTTAGGTCTTCATCGGGCAGAAGTTGTTCAATACATAAGACCGGAAATAATCGGATTAATTTTAGGGGCATTTTTCAGTTCTATTGCCGGCAAAGATTTTCAAGCTAAAGGAGGATCTTCTCCAATAACAAGATTTTTTCTAAGTATGGCAGTAATGGTAGGTTCACTTATGTTTTTAGGATGCCCGCTGAGAATGATACTGAGAATCGGCGGAGGAGATTTAAATGCAGTTGTTGCATTGTTTGGTTTCTTTATTGGAATAGGTGTAGGTATTATATTTTTAAACAAGGGCTTCACTCTCAAAAGAAATTATAAAACTTCAACATTTGATGGCTATATAATGCCTGTATTTGCTGTTTGTTTAATGGTTCTTTTAATGGCTGCTCCTGCATTTTTATTTTTCAGCAAGGAAGGTCCGGGAAGTCAACATGCTTCAATTTTTATTGCTTTAGCAGCAGGACTTATAGTTGGTGCTTTAGCACAAAGAACAAGGCTTTGCATGGTTGGTGGCACGAGAGATAAAATTATGTTTAACCAAAATTATTTACTGTTAGGCTTTATCTCGATTATCGTAGTAAGTACTGTCGGAAATATTGTAACAGGCAATTTTAATTTAGGTTTTGCAAATCAACCTGTAGCTCACACTGATGGATTGTGGAACTTTTTAGGAATGGTTTTAGTTGGCTGGGGTTCAGTATTGTTAGGTGGATGTCCTTTGAGACAGTTAATATTATCTGGAGAAGGTAATTCAGATTCAGCTGTTTCTGTTGTTGGTATGATTGTTGGAGCAGCTATATGTCATAATTTTGCTCTTGCTTCAAGCGGAAAAGGCCCAACTCCAAACGGACAAATAG
>NZ_JAWQJF010000060.1:0-29839 GCF_033447055.1 Sedimentibacter sp. | reverse complement strand
GGGAGAAAGTAACATTAAAATTTAGTACTACAACTGCAGACACATCAACTTGGACATTAGGAGCAAAAAAATTCGCTGAAATAATTGGCGAAAAATCAAACGGAAGAATTGAAGTTAAAGTATATCCAAATGATCAACTTTCAGGTGGAAATCAGAGTAAAGGTATTGAAATGCTTATGTCAGGTTCAACAGACTTAACATTTCACTCAAATATAATATATTCAGTAATGGATGAAAGATTCGGAGTTATAAGCTTACCATTCTTAATCGCAGATACTGCAACTGCTGATAAATTGCTTGATGGAGAAGCTGGGGAAGCATTAAATAAAATATTGCTAGAAAAAAACATAATAGGTCTTGGCTATGGTGAAAATGGATTCAGACAATTAACAAACAACAAGAAATCTATTGAATCACCTGCAGATATGGCTGGAATGAAAATCAGAATACCAGGAATTAAAATGTTTATATCTCTTTACAAAACTTTAGGTGCTGACCCTATAACAATGAACTTTGGTGAAGTATTTACAGCATTACAACAAGGAACAATTGACGGACAAGAAAATCCAACAGACGTTATTTCTTCATCAAAAATCAATGAAGTTCAAAAATATATGACAGTTTGGGATTATTCATATGATGCAATCATCCTTGGTATGAACAAAGATAAGTTTGAAAGTTTCAGCGCAGAAGATCAACAACTTATAAAAGATGCTGCAAAAGAAGCGGTTGCTTACCAGAGACAAATAAACAGAGAAAAAGCTGCTACACAAACTCAAGAATTTATTGATGGTGGCATGACAGTTAATACATTGACGCCAGAACAAAAGGCTGTATTCAAAGAAGCGGTTCAACCAGTATATACTGAATATGAACCAATTATGGGAAAAGATCTTATAGATGCTTTTAGATAGTAAAAACAACCATTAATAAAAATTTTTCTAAGTCTTTAAAGACTTAGAAAAATTTTTTAGAAAAACGGAGGTAGAAATGAAAAAGTTTTTCGGTAATTTTGAGAACTTCATCATGGCATTTGGGTTAACTGTAATGACTTTCATTACGGTTCTAAATGTAATATCAAGAAAATTTCTAGGAATGTCAATGTCATTTCTTGAAGAATTAACAACATCAACGTTCATCTTGATAACATTACTAGGAGCAGCAACAGCAGCAAAACTTGGTGGCCATTTAGGATTAAGCGTGTTAACAGACTTGCTTCCTAAAAAAATTCAAAAGTATGTCGCTTTAATCACATGGGTAGCAGCAGCATTTTTCTCATTAATATTACTTAAATTTGGAATTGATATGGTTCAAAGCGAAATAGCAATGGGTATTACAACTCCTTCACTTGGATGGCCAGAGGCAGTGTTTGGGTCATATATAGTAATAGGTGCAGCTTTTATATTTATAAGATTTACACAATGGACTATTAATGCTTTCAAACAACCGAAAAAGGAGGTAAAATAACATGAGTATAGCTTCAATATTATTTGTTTCCTTTGCAGTATTGCTATTATTAAATGTGCCTATTGCTTTAAGTTTAGGCGTATCTTCATTAGTTGCCATGCTTGCAGCTGAATTACCTATGGATTTGTTTCCTATGACTATATATGCTAATATCGGCAAGTTTACCCTTCTTGCAATTCCTTTTTTCATGTTGGCAGGAAATACTATGGAAAAAGCAGGAATATCAGATAAACTGATAAATCTGGCTAATGCTTATGTAGGTCATAAAAAAGGTGGTCTTGCTATAGTTGGTGTTATAACATCATGTTTTTTCGCCGCTATTTCAGGTTCGGGCCCGGCGACAGTTGCTTCACTGGGGGTTATTGTTATTCCTGCCATGATAAATGCAGGATATACTAAGGGAATGTCTTCAGCTCTCATGGCTACGGCAGGTGGCATAGGAATTATTATTCCCCCAAGTATCCCATTCGTTATTTACGGCGCTATAGCAGGTGTTTCAATAGGTAAAATATTCATGGCAGGTATTGTACCTGGTTTATTGATGGGCGCAGCTTTAATTATAGCCAGCTTATTGATGGCTAAAAATATGGATATCAAACCACAGCCTAAGGCTTCCGCTAAAGAAAGATGGTTAGCTTTTAAAGATGCAATCTGGGGATTGATGATGCCTGTTATCATATTGGGCGGTATTTACGGAGGATTCTTCACACCAACAGAAGCAGCTGCAGTTTCAGCAGTTTATGGGATTTTGGTAGGCGTTCTTGTTTACAAAAAACTTTCAATAAAAGATTTATATAAATTGATGGTGGATTCAGCAGTAGGTTCAGCAGTTGTTATGTTTATAGTTGCTTGCGCAGGGTTGTTTGCATGGTTCTGTACTACGACAGGAATTTCTGACATGGCTAGTCAGCTGTTATTGTCAGTATCAGGCAGCAAGACAATGTTCCTGTTAATAGTAAATATTATATTGCTTATTGCAGGTTGTTTCTTGGATGCTCCTTCAGCACTTTATATATTCACACCAATCATGCTTCCTGTTGCAACTCAACTAGGATATGATCCAATTGCACTTGGTGTTGTTATGACTATGAACCTTGCAATAGGAATGATTACACCACCGGTTGGAGTTAACTTATATGTTGCGTGCGGTGTTTCTAAAATAACACTGGGACAAATATCAAAAGCAGTCGTGCCTTATCTAGTAGCTTCTTTGGCAGTATTGTTCTTGATAACTTATGTACCAGATATAATTATGTTTTTACCAAACATGATGGGAATTAAATAATTGAATTGAATTTAATAACTTATAGATTCATAAATCATGAATAAACTTATAAGATGGATTATTCTGATCCATCTTATTTTATAACAGGAGGTAATTATGAACGTTAGAGAACACACGAAAGAAGCAAATATTAAACGCGTTATTGTAGGAAGAATTCCAAGAGGTGAAGATTTATTAACCGGAATTAAAGAAATATGCAAAGAATATGGTGTTAAGAACGGATACATTACAAGCTTGATAGGGAGTTTGGATACTGGAAGATTTATTTTTGCAATACCGAATGAAGCTGGAAAAATAGGATTTGTATACAGCGGAAATACAGATGTAGAAGGACCTTTAGAAATGTTATCAGGTCAAGGACTTATAGGAACTGAGGATACAGGTGAACTTTCATTACATCTTCACATGCTGGTAAGTGATAAATATATGAGAGTATACGGCGGTCACTTTGTAGAAGGCGGAAACCGTGTTGCTGCCACAGCTGAAATCGTAATACATGAAATTGAAAACGCAGAATATATAAGACAATTTGATGAACAAACAGGATTTAGATTATTCAAAATAAAATAGCTGTAAATGTTGTTAAGGATAGAAATTAATTGAGGATATTGAAGAAGAAATTTCAGTATCCTTAATTATTCGAAAAATATTCGGCAAGGAGAAAACGTTATGAGAGCGGTAGTTAAGGAAAATGCAGGTAAAGGCGCAGTTTTAAAAGAAGTAGAAATGCCAGTACTGGAAGAAGGCGAAGTTTTAATAAAAATTAAAGCTGCAGCTATTTGCGGAACTGATCAACATATTTATAATTGGAATAACTGGGCACAAAACAACAACATTAACCTTCCTACAATATTAGGTCACGAGTGCAGTGCTGAAGTTGTTGAAGTAGGACTTGGTGTTAAAACATTAAAAGTTGGTGATTATGTGGCATGTGAAACACATATACCATGCGGACAATGTTTTCAATGCAAGAATGGGCAACAACATATTTGCCAAAATTTAAAAATATTCGGAGTTCATACTAATGGATGTTTTGCGGAATATTCAAAAATCCCTGCTGTATGTGCAGTAAAAATACCGGAATCTATACATCCTAATGTTGGTGCAGTTCTTGAGCCATTAGGAACAGCTGTAAGAGCAAATGAGGAAATTCAAACATCAGGAAAAAATATAGCTGTAATAGGCTGTGGCCCAATAGGATTAATGGCAATAAGCACTGCCAAAGCTTTTGGAGCTGTTAATATATATGCTGTTGATATCAATGAATATAGACTGGAAATTGCAAAAAAATTAGGCGCAACAGAAATAATAAATTCTTCTGTAGTAAACTCTGCTGAAAAATTAAAAGAATTTACTCATGGTGTTGGAGTTGACGCTTTTATTGATGCTTCAGGAAATACTTTTGCAATACTTGATGGATTTAAAGGATTGAGAAAGGGCGGAAAAGTTGCTTTGATAGGCTTACCATCCAGACCTTTGGAAATAGAACTAGGTTCACAAGTTATATTCAAAGAAGCAACAGTAATTGGAATTCACGGAAGAAGAATGTTTGAAACATGGACTACAATGTCAAATTTATTGGATAAAGGTTTATTGAATATAGATCCTGTTATAACTCATGTATTAAAACTTGAGGAATTTGATGAAGGATTTGATATTTCTGAAAAAGGAATCGGCGGAAAAGTTATTTTAGTTCCTTAAATTAAAAAATACAAGAGATGCAGTAAGCTGCATTTCTTGTATTATATAATTTAAAATATGAGATGCTAAATATTTCAACATTAAGAATGCTAAAAAAATAAACAAAATGTGAAATAATTGAGCATATATTTTGCTCGATTACAATTTAAAATTACAAAACGTTGAAAATACACGGGTAAGCAGAATTGGCACAATTATTGCAAACCTTTACATATATAATATTAAGCAATGAGATTATGGTGTTCTTTTTTATTCAAGAAAACGATATCAAAAGCTAACCAATAAACTATAAGGGAGGACAAAATGGAGACATATGGCAAGGAATTACTAAAAACGTTTTATTATAAAATGGTCAAGATAAGAAAATTTGAGGAAACAATAGAAAGATACTTCCTGGATGGAGAAATTCCCGGATTTGTTCACTTATATATAGGAGAGGAAGCAATAGCAACAGGTGTATGCGCAAATTTAAATGATAAAGATTACATAGCCAGCACTCACAGAGGACACGGTCACACAATAGCAAAAGGTGCAGATTTAAACAGAGTAATGGCAGAAATATTTGGAAGAAAAACAGGATTTTGCAAAGGGAAAGGCGGATCAATGCACATAGCAGACTTTTCGGTTGGCATGTTAGGAGCAAACGGAGTAGTAGGCGGAGGATTTAACTTAGCAACAGGAGCAGCATTGGCCATAAAAAAACAACATAAAGACAATGTGTCAGTTGTATTTTTCGGAGACGGCTCCTCAAACAGAGGAACATTTCATGAAGCTTTAAATTTAGCATCAGTATGGAAATTACCTGTTATATATGTGTGCGAAAACAATCAATGGGCTTCAACAACACCATACAAAACAACAACATCGGTGGAAGATATATCAAAAAGAGCAGCGGGATACAACATGCCAAGCAAAATAGTTGACGGCAACGACGTATTCGCTGTTTACGAAGGATTTAAAGAAGCATTGGAATATACAAAAGCAGGAAACGGACCATTTTTCCTGGAAGCAAAAACATACAGAATAAAAGGACACTTCGTAGGAGATCCGGAATTATACAGAACAAAAGAGGAAGTTCAGGAAGTGTATGATAACAATAATCCAATCGATAGGTTCGAAGAAAAGGTTTTAGGAGAAAAACTGTTGACACAGGAAGAATTAGATGAAATAAAAAATAAAGTGGAAACAGAAATAAAAGAAGCATTAGAGTTTGCAATGAACAGCGATTTTCCGGATCCATCAGAAATATACGAAGATTTGTATGTATAAGGAGGAAAAAATGAGACAGATTACATTTGCACAAGCTACTCTTGAAGCAATGAAAGAAGAAATGATTAAAGATGAAAATATATTTGTAATGGGTGAAGATATAGTAAGGCAGGGAGGCATATTCGGACAATTCAAAGGACTGCAGGCAGAATTCGGTGATAGAGTAATGGATATGCCAATATCAGAAACAGCAATAATCGGGGCAGCTGTAGGAGCGGCAATGGCAGGAATGAGACCGGTAGCAGACATGCACTTTGCAGATTTCATGGGAGTTGCTATGGACGAGCTGTTTAATCAAATGGCGAAAATAAGATACATGTTCGGAGGACAAACTACAGTACCGATGGTAGTAAGAGCACCTGACGGAATGTCATCATGCGGAGCCGCTCAGCACTCCCAAAGCATTGAAGCCTGGTTTATGAACATACCGGGAGTGATAGTAGTTACTCCGTCAAACCCCGCAGATGCAAAAGGTTTGTTAAAATCAGCATTAAGAGACAACAATCCGGTAATATTTTTTGAAAATAAAATATTGTACAAAGAAAAAGGAGAAGTTCCGGAAGACGAATACTTAGTAACAATAGGAAAAGCAAAAGTAGTAAAAGAAGGAACAGACATAACAATAATATCCTATTCAATTGCAATGAAAAAAGCATATGAAGTAGCAGAAAAACTAGAAAAAGAAGGAATCCATGCAGAAGTAATAGACTTAAGAACATTGGTTCCATACGATAAAGAAGCAATATTAGAGTCAGTAAAAAAGACACACAGATTAGCAATAATACATGAAGCTGTAAAACAAGGAGGAGCAGGATCCGAAATAGCAGCATTTGTGGCAGAAAACGCATTAGAATATTTAGACGCGCCAATAATGAGATTTGGAGCGCCATTTACACCAGTACCATTTTCACCACCTCTGGAAAAAGAATACAGATTAGACTCGGACAAAATAACAAAAGAAATAAAAGAAAAGTTTTAAATACAGGTTTAAAACAAAAGGAGGTTGAATATGGTCAGAGAAATATTGATGCCTAAATTAGGACTGACAATGGTAGAAGGAACAATCATACAGTGGTTCGTAAAAGAAGGCAATCATGTAAATGTAGGAGACAAACTGTTTGAAGTAGAAACAGACAAGCTTACAAATGAAATAACAGCAGATACAGAAGGTTTAATAAGAAAAATATTCGTAGGCCAAGGTGAAACAGCAGAAGTCAAAGCTCTCATAGGAATAATAGCCGATGAGGGAGAAGATATATCAATACTGACAGGAGAAGCAAAAGAAGAAATAAAGACTGAAGAAGTAGAAGAAACAAAAGTAGATACAAAAGAAGAAACAAAAGAAAATAAACCAGCTTCAAAAAATGAATCGGGTTATATTTTGGCAACTCCATACGCTAAGAAAATAGCAGCCGAAAGAGGAATAGACTTGACATTAATTGCTGCAACAGGATACAATGGAGTAGTAGTGGCAAAAGATGTAGAAAATGCAGAAACAGAAGAAGTAAAAGTAAAAGTGACGCCAACAGCAAGAAAGATTGCAGAAGAAAAAGGAATAAATCTAAAAGACATATATTCAGGTACAAGAATCAGAAAAGCAGACGTGTTGGCAATAGATAATGAAGAAGAAGCATTAGAAGAATTAGACACAGAAAGAGCGAGCGGCATAAGAAGAATAACTGCTCAAAGAATGAAAGCAAACTGGGCAGGAACACCAATGGTAACATTCAACGTGGAAGTTGACATGACAGAACTAATTTCCTTAAGAGAAAAATTAAAGCCAATATATGTAAAAGAAGGACTCAAGCTTACTTACAATCACATAATAATGAAAATACTTTCAAAGCTTTTGGTAAAATACAGATACTTAAATGCAAGCTTTGAAAACGATACAATAATTTATCATAAGAATGTAAATTTAGGAATTGCAGTAGATGTAGAAAGAGGATTAATGGTTCCAAATGTAAAAGGAATTGAAAAAATGACTTTAAGAGAAATCTCGGAAGAAACAGAACGATTAATTGAAGAAGCAAAAACAAATAAATTAAATCCGGATTGTTTAAGCGGCGGCACATTCACAATAACAAACATAGGAATGTTTGGTATGGATTCATTTACTCCAATTATCAACAAACCTGAAGTGGCAATATTAGGAATAAACAGAATAGCAGATAAACCGGTTGCATTGAATAAACAAGTGGTTATAAGACCAATGATGAACTTGAGTCTAACTACAGACCATAGCTTGGTGGACGGGGTGTTATCAGCTAAGTTTTTAAATGAAATAAAAGAAATAATTGAAAATCCATATTTGTTAATTGACTGATTGAATTAAAAATTACATCAAAGTATTTAAATAGAAAGGAGATTACAGTCAATTACAAAGTGTATTTTCAAAAGAAATATAGTATAAACTACTAAAAAAATCTAGGAGGATTATTTAATGAAAAAAATATTATCACTTATAACAGTTGCAGCTTTAGTTTTAAGTTTAGCCATGACAGGCTGCGCAGCAAAAACTGAACAACCTGCAGCAGAAAAACCTGCAGCAGAAGCACCAGCAGCACCAGCAGAAAAAGTAACATTAAAATTTGGTACTACAACTGCAGACACATCTACTTGGACTTTAGGAGCAAAAAAATTCGCTGAAATAGTTGGCGAAAAAACTGATGGAAGAATTGAAGTTAAAGTATATCCAAATGAACAGCTTTCAGGTGGAAATCAGAGCAAGGGTATTGAAATGCTTATGTCAGGTTCAACAGATATAACATTCCACTCTAACATCATATATTCAGTAATGGATGAAAGATTCGGAGTTATAAGCTTACCATTCTTAATTTCTGATACTGCAACTGCTGATAAATTACTTGGCGGCGAAGCTGGAGAATCATTAAATAAAATATTGCTTGAAAAAAATATAGTAGGTCTTGGATATGGTGAAAATGGATTCAGACAATTGACAAACAGCGTAAAATCTGTAGAAACACCTGCAGATATGGCTGGAATGAAAATTAGAATTCCTGGAATCAAAATGTTTATTTCTCTTTTCAAAGCTTTAGGTTCAGATCCTATAACAATGAACTTTGGTGAAGTATTTACTGCATTACAACAAGGTACAATTGATGGACAAGAGAATCCAACAGACGTTATTTCATCTTCTAAAATCAATGAAGTACAAAAATATATGACTGTATGGAACTATTCATATGATGCAATCATTCTTGGTATGAACAAAGATAAATTTGAAAGCTTCAGTGCAGAAGATCAACAAATATTAAAAGATGCTGCAAAAGAAGCATGTGATTACCAAAAACAATTAAACAGAGATAAAGCTGATGAACAAACTCAACAGTTTATTGATGGTGGCATGACAGTTAACACATTAACACCAGAACAAACAGAACTATTCAAAGAAGCAGTTCAACCAGTATATACTGAATATGAACCAATTATGGGAAAAGATCTTATAGATGCTTTCAGATAATAATATATTATAGTCAAAAATATAAGTCCTAATTAGGACTTATATTTTTTATTATACGTTTATAACCATTATTGGGCAAGGAGATGCAGAAATTACTTTTTGAGTTACAGAGCCAATAAAAAATCTTTCTATGGTAGAGAAACCGCGCCTTCCAATTACTATAAAATCAAAATTTCCTTCAGCTGCCATCTTAACAATTTCTTCAGCAACTTTTCCAACAATGACTCTTTGGTCAACTTTTAAGTCGGAACACTCTAAATTTCTGACAAGGATATTAAGCATTCTTGTTTCTTCATGTATAAGCTGTTTTAACATGGCTTTACGGTTTGCTACAAATGCATTTTCTACAGACATTCCAAAGTAAGAATATTTATCCTCTGTTGGGAGATTCACAACTGTTAAGAATGTTAGTTCAGCGTTAACAAGTCTTCCTATAGATACAGCTTTTTCTGCAGCTTTTTGAGAAGCAGCTGATCCATCAACCGGTATCAATACTTTTTTCATTACGACCCCCTTTTTTAGTATTTTAGATTATTTAGTATTTGTTTTAATTACTACTTTTGATTTTCATGTACTGTTAATACAGGACATGACGCATCAGATATAACCCTGTATGTTACGGAACCTACAAAGAAACGTTTTATTTTTGAATAACCTCTTTGACCCATTACAATCAAATCGTAATTACCTTCAGATGCTTCCCTTAAAATTTCTTCATAAGGAATACCTGAAGCGATTTTTTTACTTATTGTAATATCAGAAGTATCCAAGCTGTCTATTATAGAATCCATCATTTTCTTTTCGTTCTCTTTTAACTTCTCTTTCAGTTTTTTCATTTCAGGATCTACAAGCACTCCAAATTTATTGTACATGGATACATCAGGTTCGTTTATTACAGTAATAAACAATACACTGCTGTGAAATTGCCTTGCGATTTCCAGAGCTTTTGCTGCCGCATTTTGGGAAGCTGTTGAACCGTCTATCGGGACTAATATTTTTTTCATATTTTTCCTCCAATATCTGAATTTTTATTTTATAGAAATTACTTCTTTATATATTTATACCGTAATTTGATTAAGTATAATCAGAATTATTAATAAAAACTAAATATTTTAATAATGTATCCCTATTAATAATAACTTGAGGCATATAACTTCATGTGATATAATTTATAGTACTAACAGTTATGTGCGATAAAAGATTCAGCCGGAGGAAAAATGGAATTATTAAATACATTAAATGAAAAACAAAGAGAAGCTGCAGCTCATGACGAGGGGCCGATTCTTGTTATAGCAGGTGCGGGGACAGGGAAGACAAGAGTGCTTACTCATAGAATTGCTAATTTAATAAGTACAGGAAAAGCAATGCCTTGGGAAATTCTTGCTATTACATTTACAAATAAGGCAGCTAATGAAATGAAGGAAAGAATAGGACAACTTATTGACTATTCTGTTGATAAAATGTGGATAGGAACATTTCACTCCGTATGTGTGAGAATATTAAGAAGAGATATTGATAAAATAGATTATGATAAAAATTTTGTAATTTTTGATACGAGTGATCAAAAAATTATATTGAAAGATTGTATAAAAGAATTAGACTTAGATACGAAGAAATATAATATTAATGTTATTAAATCTGTTATCAGCAATGAGAAAAACAAAAGAAACAATTCAGATAAATTTATTGCTGAAAATTACAGCAATTTTTTCATGCGCAACGTGGGAGAAGTCTATGCTCTTTATGAAAAAAAATTAAAAGCTGCAAATGCTTTGGATTTCGACGATTTAATAGTGAAAGCTTTAAAACTTCTGGAAAAAGAACAGGATGTAAGAGAAACTTACCAGGAGCGTTTTAAATATATTCTTGTGGATGAGTATCAAGATACCAATTTGGTTCAGTATAATTTGGTAAAAATTTTAGGCAAGAAAAAAGGCGGAGAAAATAACGTCTTTGTAGTAGGCGATGAAGATCAGTCCATTTATGGATGGAGAGGCGCAGACATAACTAATATACTTAATTTTGAAAAAGATTTTGAAGGAGCCAAGACTGTAAAACTTGAAAAAAATTACCGTTCAACCAATATAATATTGAATGCAGCAAACGGCGTTATTAAAAATAACTGTCAACGAAAAGGTAAAAATTTATACACTGACTTTCAGGACGGCAATTTAATACGTGTGTTTGAATTGGACAATGAAAAGGACGAAGCATTTACTGTTGCTGCATTAATGAGAAAAGAAAACAGGGAAAATTCGATTGATTATTCGCAAATGGCAATTCTCTACAGAACTAATGCTCAATCGAGAGCATTAGAAGAAGGATTGATGAGAGAAGGAATTCCATATAAAATAGTTGGAGGTCAGAAGTTCTACGAAAGAAAAGAAATTAAAGATCTTGTGGCTTATTTAATGCTTATATACAATCAAAAAGATGGTATCAGCTTTGACAGAATCATAAATGTTCCAAGAAGAAAAATAGGACCTAAAACAATAGACATTTTAAACGAGTATGCAAGCAAGAATGATTTGTCTAAGTTTGAAGCGTGTTTCGATTCAGGAGAACTGGGATTAACACCATCTGCGACTAAGAGCCTTGAAGATTTCGTTTCTATGATGGAAATGCTAATGATTAAAAAGGACTTGATGAGCATTTCAGACTTTATAAAGGAAGTTTGGGAAGTTACAGGATATAAGTCAATGCTTCTTGAAGATGGTACTGTTGAGGGAAGAAGCCGCATAGAAAATGTGGATGAATTTTTGTCTGCTGCAAAAGATTTTGAAGAAAGATATGAGGAAAACAGTCTGGAAGATTTCCTTGCACACATTTCTTTGCTGGCAGATGTTGACAAAACGGACGAGAAAATTGATTGTGTTACCCTTATGACTGTACACAGCGCAAAGGGACTGGAATATGATACAGTATTTATAACAGGACTTGAAGAAGGAATTTTTCCAATAATTCATGAGGGAGAGGATGATGACATAGAAGAAGAAAGAAGACTTTTCTATGTTGCAATTACAAGAGCAAAAAGAATGCTTTACATCACTCATGCAAACGACAGGATGCGTTTCGGAAGCCATGAAATGAAAGCAAGATCAAGGTTTCTAAATGAAATACCTAAGGAATGCATTGAAGACAACAATCCAATGTCCTTTGGCAGTAAAAAATTTGAATTACCGGAAGCAAGCATATCACAGAAAAAAACTTCTTATTTAAGAGATAATTTTTTTAAATGCGATACTAATTACGCCCAGCAAGAAAGGAAACCCAAACTCAAGTCAGATAAAATTCAAGCTGGTGACAAGGTTGTGCATAAAGCTTGGGGAGAAGGTACTGTTGTGCAGCTTAAACAAGACGGCAGTGAAACAATAGCAGTCATAGCTTTTGAAAATAAAGGTATAAAAAATGTTATTTTGGGCTATGCTCCAATTGAGAAAATATAATTATGAAGGTGTAATATGGATGATAAGCTTCCTTTGATGAAAGAAAAAATTAGAGTTCTAAATGAAGCCGGTAAGGCTTATTATCAGGAAAATAGAGAAATAATGTCCAATTTTGAATATGACAAGCTGTATGACGAACTTGTTGAAATTGAAAAAAGTACAGGAATTGTTTTATCAAACAGTCCTACAATTCATGTTGGTTATGAGCTTTTATCAAATTTACCAAAAGAGCGTCATGAAAAAGTTATGCTTTCTTTAGATAAAACAAAGGAAGTATCCGTACTTAAAGACTGGTTGGGTCCTAAGGATGGTATTTTGTCATGGAAACTTGATGGTCTTACGATTGTAATGACATATGAAGATGGTAAGCTTGTGAAGGCAGTTACAAGAGGAAATGGAGAAATTGGTGAAGTTATTACTAACAATGCTAAAGTATTTGCAAATGTTCCTGTTTCCATTGCTCATAAAGGAAGTTTGATTTTAAGGGGAGAAGCTGTCATAAGCTATGCTGATTTTGAAAAAATCAACAATGAAATTCCGGATGCAGATGCAAAGTACAAAAATCCAAGAAATTTATGCAGCGGTTCAGTGAGACAGCTTAACAATAAAATTACTGCTGAAAGAAATGTTCGTTTTAATGCTTTTTCACTGGTTAAAGCAGATGATGTGGATTTTAAAAATTCCAGGTCTGTTCAGCTTGACTGGCTGAAAAGCTTAGGATTTTCTGCTGTTGAATATAAAAAAGTAAATTCAAATAATATTGAAGAAACAGTACAGTGGTTTGCAGAGCATATTGCAGAAAATGATCTGCCATCAGACGGTTTGGTCTTAATTTATGATGATATATCATACGGTGAGTCCTTAGGAACAACTGCTAAATTTCCAAGAGATTCAATAGCTTTTAAATGGAGAGATGAAATTAAAGAAACAACGCTATTGGAAATAGAGTGGAGTGCATCACGAACAGGTTTAATAAATCCTATTGCAATATTTGAACCTGTAGAGCTTGAAGGAACTACAGTGAGCCGTGCCAGCGTACATAACTTAAGCATAATGGAGAGCTTGGAACTGGGGATAGGGGATAGAGTAAGTGTCTACAAAGCAAACATGATTATTCCTCAAATATCAGACAACTTAACCAGAAGCGGAAACATACAAATACCACACAGCTGCCCTGTGTGTGGCGGTGAAACCAAAATAAGAAATGAAAATGGTATTAAAACTTTATATTGCGTGAATGATGATTGCTTGGCTAAACAAATTAAATCTTTTACTCATTTTGTGAGCCGCGATGCACTAAACATAGAAGGTTTATCAGAGGCAACATTAGAAAAGCTAATAGCTAAAGGATTAGTTAAAGAGCTTGCTGATATATTCCATTTAGAAAAGTTCAAAGAAGAAATAACTAAAATGGAGGGTTTTGGAGAAAAATCTTTCAACAATTTAGTTGCTTCTATAAATAAATCAAGACATACAAATGCTGCAAGACTTCTTTACAGTTTGGGCATCCCTAACATAGGATTGTCAAATGCTAAACTTATAAGCAGGAAATTCAACAACAACTGGAGCAAAATTGAAAGTGCTTTTTTTGAAGATTTAATTGAAATAAGTGGAATTGGCGATGTCATGGCCAAAGGGTATGTTGAATTTTTCAATGATGAAAAAAAGAAAACAATTATTGAAGATGTATTAAAAGAAGTGGAGTTTGAAGAAAATCAAGAAACACCTTCTGAACAAATATTTGAAAATATTAATTTTGTTATAACAGGTTCGGTAGAACAGTTTAAAAATAGGGATGAATTAAAAGAAGAAATAGAAAAAAGAGGTGGAAAGGTTACAGGCAGTGTAACTTCAAAAACAAACTTTTTAATAAATAATGACAACCTGTCCCCTTCGTCTAAAAATAAAAAAGCCAAGGAACTGAGCATAAGCATTATTACTGAGAATCAATTTGTTGAGTGGCTTAACGGTATAAAACCAGAATGATATAGTTAGAAATAAATGGTGGAGGGAAAAATGGTATTTAGAATTTTTTTGTATTTCGGCCTTATGGCAGTGGGCTGGATGTTAAGCAGCAAAGGATTGATACATAAGAAACTCATGGGGAAGATTTCGATAATTCAAACATTAATTTTATTTGGATTAATATTTATAATGGGAATAAGGGTTGGTATGGATGAACAGGTAGTATCTTCAATAGGGCAAATAGGAATTATGGCCGCTGTGTTTGCTGTTTCAACTGCAGGGTTTAGCATTCTATTTGTTTATATTGCGAGAAAAAAATTTATTACTGATAAAAATATTACAGGGGGCATAAATGACTAAGAAAATATTGTTGGTTTTGGCTTTTGGTATAGTACTAGGATTATCTGTACTTCCTGACAGCATTTATAACAGCACAGGCTTAATGCTTGACATAGGACTTTGCCTTTTATTGTTTTTCGTTGGAATAGATATTGGGAACAATAAAGATACATTTAAAAATTTGAGAAATGTTGGATTTAAAATGCTTATAGTTCCTGCAGCAACAGCAATTGGAAGTTTGTTTGGAGGAGTGGTTTGCAGTATAATATTTCATATGAATATTTTTGGAGCATTGGCCGTTGCCTCTGGCTTTACATGGTATACTTTATCAGCTATAATAATTACACCCATATCAGCAGAACTTGGAGCAATCGCTTTTTTATCAAATGTTTTCAGGGAAATAATTGCATTTATAAGTATTCCGTTTATAGCTAAGCATATAGGATATCTGGAAACAATAGCAGTAGGAGGAGCAATAAGCATGGATACAGGGCTTCCTATAATTACAAAAAATACAAGTCAAGAAATTGTCATTATTTCTTTTATAAGCGGTATTATCATATCATTGTTAGTACCGGTATTAGTTCCGATTTTTGTAGGACTTATGTGATGTTACAAAAACAGTAGACTCAATAAACTTGGCAAGTTTATTAAGTGCCTAATAATTTCTGAATCTATTGTTTAATCAATTGTTAAATAAGGAGTTAAATTATGACCAGAATATATTTTACAAGACATGGCGAAACAGAATGGAACAAGCAAAAAAGATTTCAAGGTAACAAGAATTCTGCGTTGACAGAAAAAGGGATACTGGCTGCAGAACTCTTATCAAGCCGTATTGAGGAAATAGATCTTGACTGTATAATATCAAGCCCGTTAATGAGGGCATATCACACTGCTGAAATATTAAGAGGCAATAGAAATATTGAAATTATAAAGCATGATGGATTTAAAGAAATAAATTTGGGGGATTTTGAAGGGCTCCGATATGATGAAATAAAACTAAGCTGTAGCGATGTATTAAATAAAATAGAAGATGATCCATTTAATAACTGCTATCCGAACGGAGAAAATTTATTGGAATTTTATAAAAGGGTGGAGAAATCATTTAAAGAAATAATAAGTAAATATAAACATAAAAATACTTTGATAGTTGCACATGGAGGTACAATCAAATGCATAGAATCTTATATAAGAAATTTCCAAATAGATAAGGACTGGATGGGAAGCGTAGTGAATAATTGTAGTTTGTCGTGTGTTGAAGTAGATGAAAATAATGAAATAAAAGAAATTTTTTATAATGATACCCAACATTTAAAAGGAAGTTTATCATACAATTAATGCAAATTTTAAAAAAGTTTGACGAAATTGCCCGGGAAATAGTAAAAAAAATCGAAAAATACGAGAAAATCATTTTGCAATTGATTAAATTGAGCACTATGATTTTTTTATAATATTTTTTGCATAATAATAAAAGGCTGTAAACGATTGCATGTTGTTTTTTATTAATTAAAAATAATAAAATAAAGTTTAAATCATTATAATTTAATTTTATTAAATAAAAATATTGAATAATTAATTAAACAATGTTAAACTTACTTTCATGAAAATATAAATTGAATATAGCTGAATGCAGTATAAAGATTGGAGGATTAGATGAAAAAATTTAAAAGAGTCTTGGTTGCAAATCGCGGAGAAATTGCTATAAGGGTTTTTAGAGCTTGCGAAGAATTAGGCATAAGAAGTGTTGCAATTTATTCTGAAGAAGATAAAAATTCACTTTTTAGAACAAAAGCTGACGAATCTTATCGAATTGGTAAGAATAAAAAACCGGTAGATGCTTATCTGGGAATAGATGAAATAATTAGTTTGGCTAAATCAAAGGGTGTTGACGCAATTCATCCTGGATATGGTTTCTTATCCGAAAATGTTGAATTTGCCCGTAAATGCGAAGAAGAAGGAATTACTTTTATTGGACCGGATTACATAATGATGAGCAAACTCGGAGATAAAATTAAATCAAAAATAGTTGCTAATTCTGTGGGAGTACCTACAATTCCTGGAATTGAAGAAGCAGTTAAATCAGAAGATGATGCAAGGAGATTTGCTGATTTTTGTGGTTATCCTGTTATTTTAAAAGCTTCTGCAGGCGGTGGTGGAAGAGGTATGCGTATTGTATGGCGCGAAGAAGATTTGTTGAGAGAATTCAAGAGTGCTCAGAGTGAAGCAAAAAAAGCATTTGGAATAGATGATATATTTATAGAAAAATATTTAGAAAAACCAAAACATATTGAGGTGCAAGTTCTAGGGGACAATTATGGAAATCTTGTTCATTTATACGAGAGAGATTGTTCTATCCAAAGAAGACATCAAAAGGTTGTTGAATTTACTCCTGCTATAAGCATTACAGAAGAACAGAGACAAGCAATCTGCAGTGATGCCGTAAAATTAGCAAAAGCAGTTAATTATAGAAGTGCCGGAACATTAGAGTTTTTAGTGGATAAAGAAGGCAGACATTATTTCATAGAAATGAATCCAAGAATTCAGGTTGAGCATACAGTTACAGAAATGATAACAGGCATAGATATTGTTCAGTCTCAAATTCTCATAGCTGAAGGTTATAGACTTGATTCTGAAGAAGTAAATATAAAATCACAAGAAGCAATCGAACATAGAGGTTATGCAATACAATGCAGAGTTACTACTGAAGATCCTGCTAACAATTTTGCTCCTGATACAGGAAAAATTGATATGTATAGAACTGGTTCTGGTTTTGGAATAAGACTTGATGGTGGTAATGGTTTCACAGGAGCTGAAATAAGCCCATATTATGACAGCCTTTTAGTTAAGATAATTTCTCATTCCAGAACTTTTAATGATGCAATAAACAAAAACGCAAGAGCATTGAAAGAATTAAAAATTCATGGAGTTAAAACTAATACTGGATTTCTTTTAAATGTTTTAAACCACGATACATTTAAAAAAGGACAATGTGATACAGGATTTATAGCAGAGAATCCTTCTTTGTTAAATGTAAGAGGCGGAGAAGACAAAGAATTAAAGGTTTTAAATTATATCGGCAATATTGTTGTTAATGAAACTAAAGGAGTTAAACCTCAATTTGACGTTCCTCGTGCACCTAAATTTGCAAGTAAAGATGTTAAGCTCGGATTAAAGCAATTATTAGATTCAAAAGGACCAAAGGAAGTATCAAATTGGGTTTTGAATGAGAAAAAATTATTGCTTACAGATACTACAATGCGAGATGCTCATCAATCATTGATGGCTACACGCGTAAGAACTGTTGATATGGAAAAAATTGCTCCGGCTATGGCACATATGGCAAGCGATTTGTTTTCCGTAGAAATGTGGGGCGGAGCTACATTTGACGTTGCATACAGATTCTTGAAAGAAGACCCATGGGAAAGACTAAAAACATTAAGAGAAAAAATGCCAAATATTTTGTTCCAGATGCTTTTGCGAGGAGCAAATGCAGTAGGATATAAAAATTATCCTGACAATGTAATAAGAGAATTTGTAAAATCATCTTCTAAAGCAGGAATTGATGTGTACCGTATTTTTGACTCATTGAACTGGGTAGAAGGTATGGAAGTTGCAATTGATGAAGTTTTAAATCAAAATAAAATTGTCGAAGCAAGCATTTGCTATACTGGTGACATACTTGATGAAACCAGAGATAAATATTCATTAAAATATTATGTTGATTTGGCTAAAAAGCTTGAAAAAAGAGGAGCGCATATATTGGCAATAAAGGATATGTCTGCACTCTTAAAACCTATGGCTGCTGATAAGCTTATCAGGGCTCTTAAAAATGAATTGACAATTCCAGTTCATTTGCACACACATGATACGAGCGGAAATGGTGTCGTTACCGTCTATGCTGCTGCTAATGCAGGTGTGGATATTGTAGATACAGCCTTTAACTCAATGGCAGGATTAACAAGCCAGCCACCTTTAAATTCAGTAATAGCTGCATTAAACAATACAGAAAGAGATACAATGCTTAATTCAGATGACATGCAAAAAATATCTGATTACTGGGAAGCAGTAAGACCTGTTTACAGCAAATTTGAATCAGGCTTAAAAACCGGTACAGCAGAAATTTATAAATACGAAATACCCGGAGGCCAGTATTCTAACTTAAAACCACAAGTAGAAAGCTTTGGTCTAGGTCACAGATTTGAAGAAGTTAAGGAAATGTTCAAAACAGTCAATGAAATGCTTGGAGATATAGTAAAAGTAACACCTTCTTCAAAAGCAGTAGGGGATATGGCAATATTTATGGTTCAGAATGATTTAAATGCTGAAAACATATATGAAAAAGCAAAAGACATGGACTTCCCTGATTCTATAGTATCTTATTTTGAAGGTATGATGGGTCAGCCAGAAGGAGGTTTTCCTGAAAAATTAAGCAAACTCGTGCTAAAAGGCAAAGAACCAATTAAATGCAGACCGGGTGAATTGCTGCCAGCAGAGGATTTTGATACGATTAAGAAAATGCTTCAAGAAAAACATGGATTGGAAGGAACTGATGAAGAAGCATTAAGTTACGCTTTATATCCAAAGGTTTTTGAAGATTATTTAAAGAATGTTGCTGAAGAAGGCAATTTAAGACTTATGGGAAGCGACATATTTTTCCATGGACTGGAAGAAGGCGAAACTTGTGGTGTTAAAATTGCTGAAGGTAAGAAACTCAGCATTAAGCTCGTAGAAGTTAAAGCAAATGATGATGGTACTAAAGACCTGGTATTTGAAGTGAACGGAAACAGAAGGGTAGTTACTATAAAAGATAGAAATGCTATAAACTTAAAAAGCGCATCTGTAGAAAAAGTTATGGCAGATACAGGCAATCAATATGAAATTGGTGCAAATATACCAGGCAATGTGTACAAAATTGTTGTTAAGCAAGGAGACAAAGTAGAAGCCGGCCAGCCAATAGCTGTTTTAGAAGCAATGAAAATGGAAACAAATGTTATTGCTCCATTAGCCGGAACAGTTGCTAAAATATATGTTAAAGAAAACCAACGTGTAGTAGCAGGAGAATTAATAGCTGAATTAGAATAATAAAATAAAAAGATGAGATTCTTCAGTTTGCGCCTTCAGAATGACAGTATATGTCATCCTGAGCGTTAGCGAAGGATCTCATTTTTTATCATTTTATTAACAAACCCTCTTTTTATTGCGAATTAACATGAAATATTTTATAATTAAATAAATTGTTTTGGAGGTGTTGATATGTGTAAATTTAACGTAGCATTATTGCAGATTTCAGTTTATGATAATAAAGAAAAGAATATTAACAATGCAGTGAAAATGATTGAGCAAGTATCAAAAGAAGGTGCAGATATTGTTGTATTGCCTGAAATGTTTTGCTGTCCCTATGATAATTCGTATTTCAAAGCATTCGGGGAAGAAGAAGGTGGCATTGCGTATAAAGCTATTAGTAAAGCTGCCAAAGAATTTGGAATCTATGTAGTTGCCGGAACTATTCCGGAATTAGATGGTGACAAAATATACAACACTTCATACGTATTTAATAAAAAAGGAGAACAAATAGCAAAGCACAGGAAAATGCATTTATTTGACATTGATATAGAGGGAGGCCAATATTTCAAAGAATCAGATACATTTACACCTGGAAGTGACGTTACTGTTTTTGAAACTGAATTTTGCAAAATCGGTCTTGCTGTATGCTATGATGTAAGATTTCCTGAATTAAGCAGACTCATGGTAAACGAAGGAGCCGAAGTAATAATTATACCGGGAGCATTTAACATGACTACTGGACCGGCACATTGGGAACTGCACTTTAGAGCAAGAGCTCTTGATAATCAGGTATATACAATTGGAGTTGCTCCCGCAAGAGATTATGAAGCATCATATTACTCGTACGGCAATTCAATTATAGCTTCACCGTGGGGCAATGTATTAAATCGTATGGACGAAAATCAAGGATACATAATTCAGGAAATTGACGTTGATTATGTGGAAAAAATCAGAAACGAACTTCCTTTATTAAAACACAGGAGAAAAGATATTTATTCATTAAATAAATTAAAGTAATATTAAATTAAAAGAGCTTTAACCCCAGATCCTGTAAAAGTTCTGAAACTTAAAAATAAGGCCAAATTGCAATGAATATGGACGCATACTTACACTTATTAGATAAGAATCTTAATTTAGACACGTTTATAGCAAAAGGAAAAATTATGGTGCAAGATAAATTTTATTTATTACGCCTTTAACATATGAAGATAATCTGTCATAATTATAAGTAAAAAGGAGATTTCTATGCGAATAATAATAGATGGAGATGCATGTCCCCAACGAGTCAAGGAAATTTGCGAACATGCTGCAAAAGATTTCGGAATTGAATTAATTATAGTAGTAGATATTGATCATTATATAGTGAGCGATTTTCAAATTATAGTTGTAGAGCAAGGAAGAGATTCAGTTGATTATAAAATTGTTCAAATATTTAAAGAAGGAGATATTTTAGTAACTCAGGATTATGGATTGGCTAGTTTAGTTTTGGGGAAAGCTACGGCGATAATTCATACTGCGGGATTTTTTATTAATAAAAATAATATTGACAGTTTATTGCAATCAAGATACATCAGCGAAAGAATCAGAAAGCAGGGAGGCAAAACCAAGGG
The DNA here is from genome assembly GCF_033447055.1 of Sedimentibacter sp. Lineage (GTDB taxonomy): Bacteria > Bacillota > Clostridia > Tissierellales > Sedimentibacteraceae > Sedimentibacter. Next base: position 8,206 of record NZ_JAWQJF010000060.1, on the reverse strand, counting down.
CCCATCTAAAAGGACAAAAGAACAAGATGATAATTTTAGAAAGTGTCTTTATAAAGTATTAAATGAAAAGTTGGGTAAAAACAGAGCAAATTAAAAAAATTCTTAGCTTAATCACAAGTTTTCAGTTTTCATAATGCAATTTTATGTAAACCAATATAAAATTAACCATAATGTTTAATAAATATAAAAAAATAAAATCACTAATATTATTAATAAATTAGTGATTTTATTTTATTGCAGAAATTATTTTTCTATTAAACTGTAAAGTGTGGGTATTACAATTAATGTTAGCAAAGTTGAAATCATAAGACCTGTCATTAGAGTTACAGCCATAGGTGTGAAAAATGAGCTTGCCGAAAATGCTAAAGGAACTAAGCCCACTACAGTTGTAACTGTTGTAAGCATAATTGGTCTGAATCTTCTTTTAACAGAACTTTTGCACGCTTCCTCAATTGTCAATCCGTCTTGTCTTGCTCTGTTAATGTATTCAATGAGCAATATGGCATTGTTAACAACTATGCCGAGTAAAGCTAAAAGACCTAATCCCGCTGTAAATGAAAACGGCTGATTGAATATCCACAATCCAAATATTGACCCTATTGCAGACAAGGGAACAGTCATCAAAATTATCAATGGCTGCAGCAAAGAATTGAATTGTACCATTAAAATTATAAAAATCGCAGCTAATGATATCAGTCCGGCAATACCCAAGCCTCTTAAATACTTCAACAATGTTTGTTTTTCTCCGCCATATTGGTAATTTATTTCTTCGCTTGAATAGTTATTATCTATAATATTTTCTATTTTCTTTTGAATTATTTGTGCGCTGTATCCGGAAGCAACCTCTGCTGTAATTTTAATAACAGGTGCTTTATTGTATCTTAAAGCTGACGGTTCGGCAGATTTAAGGCCTATGTGGGCAGCTTGCTTAAGCATTATTTTGTTTCCTGTTGCTGAAGATTTAATTTTAAAGTTTTCCAATTGACTGATGCTTGATATGTTTGATTTTAAAAATATGTCATATTCCTTGCCGTTTGTTCTAAATACAGTTGCATCTGTACCGCTCAATGCAATATTTATCTGACGTTGGATATCATATTTTGTCAATCCCATCATTGTTGCCATATCATCATCAATATCAACATAGTACTCTTGTTTGTTTTCAGTTGAAGTGTTGTTTATATTGTACAGTCCATCAATAGACATCAGCTCATTTTTTATGAGATTTGATTTTTCTATCAATAAGTTTCTGTCTAAACCTGTTACATAAATTTCAACATCTGATCCAGGAGCTGTTAAGGCAAGAAGTTTAGCCGTCATGTCTGCTCCTGCTATGTTTTCATTTAATTTATTTTGAATGTGCATCATAAATTCTTCTTTGTTTTTTCCAAAACTTTTATCATTTTTTAAATTAAATTTCACAATAATCTGAGAAAAATCATCTGTATCAGATCCAATTGCTGAAGTGAGATAAAACTTAGGCATGTATCCTCCAACAGAAGAAGTGATATTTTCAACGGCCGGTTCGCTGGACAGCAGTTCTTCAATTTGCTTTGTTATGTCATATGTGCTGTCTAAATCACCCTTTTTACTATTTGTAACATCAATGTATATATAGTTTTTATCTGTGTATGGAAATATTTCTAAAGGCAGTACAAAAACAGCAATTATTAAGCTTATTGCAAAAAAACCAAAAACATAATACACAGTTGATTTTTTATGATTCAAGGCAGTATTTAAAAATTTGGTGAAAAGTAATCTGGTTTTGCTGTCGTAATTATCAAGCTTAATATTTGTTTTAAAATATATTGAAGCAAAAACAGGCACTACAACAATTGAAACTATGTAGGAGAATGAAAGAGCAACAATTATAACAACCGGCATTGTTTTGATAAATTCACCCGCTTCTCCAGGCAAAACAAACAGCGTTGCCAGTGCAGCCACAGTAGTCAATGTGGATGAAAATACAGGAACTGCTGATTCCGTAACGCCCATGAGGGAAGCTTCATTATGAGACTTTCCTTCATTTAATCTTACTTGAATTGCATCAGAAACTACTATTGAATTATCTACAACCATTCCTACAGCCATAATAAGGCCTGCAATTGATATTTGTTGCAAATCTATGTGAAACAAATACATTGCTATGAATGTTGCGAAAATTGTTAAAGGCAGTGAAATTGATACAATGAGCGCATTTCGTATACCCATTCCAATTAATACTATAAGGATGACAAACAGCACTCCTTCAAATAAATTGATGATGAAATCATTGAGTGCAAGTTTAACATCATCTGGCTGAAATGTAATTTTGTCAATGCTGACTTCGGCTGGTGCAGAATTTTTAGTTTTTAATATTGATTCATTTATTTCATCCCCAACAAGAACAATGTTGTTTTCTGTTTTAAAATATGCAGCTAGAATAACTGCACTTTTACCATTGTTGTATATTTTCTTCTCATTGTCTTTTTCGCCGAAATATATGCTTGCAACATCCTTAAGCCTGACAATTCCACCGCTATCGGAAGCTGTTATAATAAGGTTTTCAATATCCTTAAGCGATTCAAAACTTTCCGGCACATCAACATTGATTTTGCCGGCAGGAGTATTAATTGCTCCGGCGGGAATTTTTAAGTTTTGAGATTGCAACAAATTGTATATGTCTTCAATAGAGACAGAATATGTGTTTAAATTCATTGCATCTATTTCTACAAAAGCTTTTTTATCAGGGCCTCCTGATATTTTAACTTTATTGATTTCATCAATATTCAAAAGCTGTTGTTTTAAATTTTCAGCGTAATTTTCAAGCTGGTCATATGTAAGACTATCCCCTGAAATGCTTAAAAGCATCCCTGCACTTTCCACCATTGATTCTGTATCAATATCCGGAGTATAGCAGCCTTCAGGCAATTCATCCTTAATGTTATCAATGTAATTTTTTAAATCCGTCCACTGCTTTTCCTTGTCAACGGTATAACTTATAGTCACAATAACTGCACTGTAATTGTCATTTGAATAGGAATCTATTTTTTCTATGCCATCAATTTTTGATACTTCTTCCTCAATTTTTTTAGTTACCAACAATTCAACATCACTTGCTGAAGCTCCGGGATAAATTGTTGTAATTAAAGCTGCCGGACTTGTAATATCAGGATTTTCCTGTCGAGGCATATAATAGTAAGATATAAATCCAAATACCATTGTAATAACAAAGGCAGCAATGACAATATATTTTTCTTTTAACAAAAATGAAATAAATTTTTTCATTCAATCACCTGTCATTCCTTTTTATTCCTTTATTTCAACCAGAAATCCATCTTTTATGTTTTTAGTTCCATTTACAATGAGTTGGTCATTGTCAGACAAACCATTAACCAGTGCTTTGTCATCTTCAATTTTAACAATATCAATGTTTTTCCTCACTGCTTTATTTTCTTCAACAATGTAAACATAATTGACACCGTCGTTTAATATATAAGGTATTTCAATATATATTCCTGTACCTTGTCCTATTATTAATTCAACCTGGCCAATGGAACCAATGTAGAATTTTTTATCGGTATCACTTATAAATATGTCAACGTTAAAAGTTCTTGAAGTATCATCAGGAGTCTGGCTTATGTCAACTATTTTACCATTATAATTTTCATTGTTTATGGTTATCAATGCAGTCATTCCAAGTGATAATTTTTCAACATCTTCCTGAGTTGCTCCTATGCTTATAACTTGATTTTCACTTTGCACCAATATTGCAGGATAACCTTGAGGTACAATTTCTCCGGCTTCATACAAAATATCTGCAACATAACCTTTAGTATCGCAAATTAGAGTAGCATCATTAAAAAGTTTTTTTATAGCGTCATAATTTGTTTGAGCCAGTCCATACTGAGATTTGGCAGAAGCAATATCTTCCTTGCGAGTGCCGGCGTTGGCTTTTTTAAGGAGTTCCTGTGCTTGCTCTAATTCTTTTTCGGCAATATTCAAGCTTAATTCTGCTTCTTTAAAACTTGACTCTGATACAGCACCTTCATCAAAAAGAGTTTTAATATCTTCATATAGTTTCTGAGCATAATCATAAGCTGCCTGGGCTTTTTCTACATTGAGCTTTGCGGCATTGATATCTTCGTCCTGTGCACCTGTCAGTGCTTTTTCATATTGAGAGTATGCTGCATCAGCTTGATTTTTAGCTGCATCAACTTGATATTGCATATCAGATTTGTCAAGTTCTAGCAAAATGTCTCCTTCATTTACTGCTTGACCAACACTAACTTGTACGGATTTTAATTTGCCGCCTGACTTAAAGGAATATTTTTTCAGTGAATCACTTTTAACCACTCCCATATAACTTAATACAGAATCTGTATTTTCAGAAAAAACTGTTTTAGTTTCCACCAATATAGAGTTTTGAAAAACTGCAGCATTTTCGGTGCTGCAGCTTGTAATGAATAAAGTCATTATTAATAGCGGTAAAATTTTTTTCATATTACACCTCATATTAAATTCAAATGGTGAATGATATTATTTTTCAATGCTTTCAACTACATCATCTACAATTTTTTCTGAAGATGATTTGTTGTACATTTTTTTCATGTTCTTTCTCATGGCATTTAACATTGTTGGGTCATTTATGAGTTCTATAGTGCTGTTAACAATTTGATATGCGTTGTCTGCAATGATAGCTGCACCCTTTTTTTCAAAATACAAGGCATTTTCTTTTTCTTGCCCGGGAACGGGTTTAATAATCACAAGAGGAATTTGTACAGCCAATGCTTCGCTTAAAGTGATTCCACCTGACTTAGTAATCATGCAGCTTGAAATTTTATATAATTCATCTATGTTTTCAATAAAACCAAAAACTTTTAAATTTTTCAACCCTAGTTCATCTAGTTTTGCTTTCTGCAATTTGTTGTTGCCGCAAACTACAGCAACTTGTATGGTTTTATTTTTGCACAGCTCAATGCATACTTTTTTAATGTCCCTGAAAACTCCAAAGGCTCCTGAATTTATCAAAACTATTTTTTTGCCTCTTCTGAAGTTAAATTTTGTATAAAGCTTTGATAAATTATCTATTTCTTCAAATGCATCTCTTACAGGGATACCAGAAACCACGGTTTTTTCAACTGGTATGTTCATTTTTTTCAATTCTTCCTGAAGCTCGTTTGTTGCTATATAAAATTTGTCGATTTCTTCACTTATCCAAAGCTTGTGAACATAAAAATCTGTGACAATATTAAAAACTGGTACGTTTTTATTATTGTTATTTTTTATTTTCAATGGTGATAATATTGGAAATGTGTTTATAATTAAATCTGGATTAAACTCTTTAGTAATTTCTTCTAATTTTTTCAATCCAAAAATCCTGTATAATTCAATTACCCTTTTATCTGTAAGCTTTTCTGATCCATAATATAATTTGGAATATGCATCTCCAAAATCATAACTTTTTATGTATGCTCTTTTTATTGTTTCTGTAATTTTAGGATGTGCTTCTGTAAATAAATCCACTACATATACATTATTGTAACCTTTGTTTATGAATGCATTTTTTAAAGCTGTAGCAACCATTTTATGTCCATTGCCAAAAGGTGCCGTTGTAATTAAAATATTTAAATTCATAGTTCCTCCAAATATAATGCAATCTAAAAAATCATATGTTCTGATTGTACATCGTATAAAATATTATAATATATATCTTCAATTAGTTAAAGAGTATTTGTTGTAAATATTTTGTATATTTGAACATCATTGACTAAATACATACCTTCTTATATAATAAAGATTATCTGGACTGGTTTTTATAATATTCGTAGTGATGAGGTTTAATTGATAAATATGAATATAAATGAAATTGAAAGTAAATTAAAAAATGTAGAACCAAAACCAATTGATGAAGATCCTAGATTTTCAGTATTAGTTCCTTTGATTGAAATAGATGAAGAAATTAATTTATTATATGAAGTAAGATCAAAAAAAATAAAGCAGCCAGGAGACATATCATTTCCGGGTGGGAAAATAGAAGAATGTGAAAGCCCGGTATATGCTGCTGTGAGGGAAACAGAAGAAGAGCTTGGAATAAAAAAAGAAAATATTGAAATAATTTCTGAACTTGATTATGCTACAAGCAAGAATGGTTCTTTTGTATATTCTTTTCTCGCATATGTTAAAAATGTGAATGTATCAGAAATAGAATATAGCAGGGATGAAGTATCAGAACTGTTTTGCGTTCCCATATCATTTTTTTTGGAAAACGAGCCGAAAAAGCATTACATGAATTATTATCCTCAGGCAGACAATGATTTTCCATATAACTTGGTAAATGACGGAGAAAATTACGATTGGGGCAATATAAGGCACCCGGTATATTTTTACAAATACGGTGATTATGTAATTTGGGGACTTACAGCTAAAATAACTTACAGTTTCATAAATAAAATAAAAAAACATGTTCTTTAAATTGTATAAATGTACTTTATGTATGAAATAATTGTTCAACGCGTTACTTTGTAAAATTAAAAAAATATTTTTCTAAAAACTGTTGCATTTTTTTATTTAGTATAATATAATAATTAGAAAATATACTCAACTAAATTAGTAGGAAATACAATGAAGAAGGAAAGTAATATATATTGAATTTCAAGAGAGAGTATCTATTAGCTGAAAAGATGCTTATAGGATATATATGTGAAGTGCCCTTTGGAGTACAGCACCGAAATTATAATTAAAGTAGGCTGCTGCGGGATTTATCCGTTAAAATAAAATAGCATGATAGTGCTAAATCAAGGTGGGCAGTAATATGCCAAAATGAGTGGAACCGCGGACATACTCCGTCTCTAATATAGAGGCGGAGTTTTTGTATGCCCTAACCCCATTTTTCAGAGTGTTTTTTCTGAAAAATGGCGGTAGGTCAACCGCAACGAGTTCCCAATTTATGTGAGCGATAGCGAGCAAATAAATTGGTGAACGAGACTGCGTATGCCCTGCATGACTTGACCCAATTTGTTCGAGCGGCAGCGAAGTACAAATTGCGGTAAGTCAGCCGCAATGAGCACCAAATTTGTGCGACGCAAGGAGCAAACAAATTTGTGTTGCGAGACTGTGAACCCCATTTTTTCGACCAAAGGGAGAAAAAAATGGCCGATTACACATGCATTTGCTATAAAAATAATTTCCGGTTTAGTGGTCAATGAAAAGGATGGTAATATATGAATAACTACACAACATTAAAATTAATAGGCAACACTCCAATAGTTCAACTGCCGGGAGAAAATATTTTTATAAAGATGGAAAAATTTAATCCAGGTGGAAGCATTAAGGATAGAACAGCATTAGGAATGATTGAGGATGCAGAAAACAATGGATATTTAAAAAAGAACAGCATAATTATTGAACCAACCAGCGGAAATACAGGCATTGGTTTGGCATTGATTGGTAGAATTAAAGGATATAAAGTGATAATTACTATGCCGGAAACTATGAGCGTTGAAAGACGCAATATTATAGCTGCATATAGTGCAACACTTATTTTAACCGAAGGTCAAAAAGGAATGACAGGAGCAATTGCAAGGGCAAATGAAATGTTAAAAGAAGACAAAAAATATTTCATGCCCGATCAATTCAACAACCCTGCAAATTCCAAAATTCACTACAGCACTACCGCAGAAGAAATAATTCATCAATTAAATGATTTGGATATATTTACAGCTTCTGTAGGAACAGGAGGAACTCTTTCCGGAGTTGCAAAAAGACTTAAAGAGTACAATAAAAATATTATTATTGCAGGAGCTGAACCTGCTAGATCAGCAGTAATTTCTGGTGGAAATCCTGCACCTCATAAAATTCAAGGTATTGGAGCCGGGTTTATACCTGGAACTTACAACGGAGATAATGTAGACGAAATATTGACTGTATCAGACGAAGAAGCAATAGATACTGCTGTTGAAGTATCAGCTAAAACAGGAATTTTAGTTGGTATATCCACAGGAGCAAATGTAGCAGCAGCAAGAAAGCTGTCATTAAAATATAGCGGCAACAAAAAAATATTGACTGTATCTCCAGATGGCGGAGAAAAATACTTGTCTATGATTAAGTATTTTTAGAAAGGAATGATATTATGATAAGATTTATAAAGTCGATAATTGAAGATATAGATTCTGTATTTGAAAGAGATCCAGCGGCAAGAAATAGAATGGAAGTATTGCTTTTGTAT
>NZ_JAWQJF010000059.1:0-15383 GCF_033447055.1 Sedimentibacter sp. | reverse complement strand
GGAAAGCATGCTTAATTTGAACGGAATAGCTGCACAATTTAAGCGGAAGTAATGCACAATTTAGCCGGCTTAGGTGCACTATAAAAACGTAATATTCACAGCTTGATTAATTTTATCGTTTTGGCTTAAAGGATATACTTTTATAGGTATTAGCATTTGTATTTTGCTAAGATTAAAATCACTTTTATCATTATATAAAGAGCTAATACAAATCATCTTATTGTTTTTAACCAGGTTTAAATCTAATTGTTCATACACAAATTTGTCTTGTGGCATACTGATTGCTATTAAATCTGACATTTTTAATATTTCTTGCGTTGTAAAATCATTATCATTAGATGCATCAATTATTATGAAGTCATATGCCAATTTAAGTAATTCAATTATCTTATTATATTTTTTATTTATTTCAGTTCTGTTTTTACCTGTTCCTAGAATATCAAGGTTATCTGATATTTTATGTGTATAAACCAATACATCTTCTTTAGAATTAATATTGTTCATTTCACTTAAGAATAATAAGTCGTTCATTCCATTTCTAATAGGATTAGAAGTTATATAATCGGTAACATCAGTACTATCATTAAGGCTAAATATAACTGCTTTTTCTGTCTCATTCATCACGTGAGATAAATAAGAAGCATATAAGGCAATGTTTGTACTACATCCTTGACGTTTTACCGGAGACCAGAATGTTATAATTTTTGTATTGATAAAATCACCTACTTTGCGTGTCATATGAAATATTTTTTCTTTCAGGTAGCATATCTTTATTATTAGCAACCTTATAATTGCATAAATTATTGTCTATATCTTTTAATGATTTTCTGCTACTTTGAGCAACTAGCTCATCATTAAAATCTTTACCTTGCTTAGGTACTATTTTTGTTATTACATATCCTAACTTAGAATATTTTTCTTTAATTTTCAAAGCTGCTTCAATGCCAGCATCATCATTATCCAAACATATAATAATTTTTTTTATATTTGGATTGTCTTTCAAATACTGTTCAAGCTTTAAATCCGAAACACCTCCAAGAGAAATTCTATTTTGTTTATTATAGCTTGCTCCTCTTTGCTTTAATAATGTCGCATGGCTCATTGCATCTATTATTGATTCATAAACACAAACACTATTGTTTTCTGAAAGAGAATATAATTCTATATTAAAACTTTTATCAGAACCTGGTATTTCACCCTTGAATTTTTTAAACGTATTGGTGCCAATTTTTAAGCAATACTTTACTACCCCGTCTTTATCTCTTCCAAGAAAAACACAATTATTATGCTCTTTTTCTTCATATAGGTTTTTGTTATTTACCATATCGTTTATTATATCAACATCAATACAACGTGTTTTATTTAGGTATGCATACATTCTTCTATAGCTATTATTTTTCTCTGGCAATTCGCTTATTTTTTTGTTTTGGTGTTGCTCTTGAATATGTTCTTTATATTGTGGTTTACTTTCATCAATATCTTTTTCACCAAGTAGAGTTTGCATAGCTTCTTTAAAATTTTTACCTTCATATTCAATTAGAAAATCTAATGTACCACCTCCCATATTTTTTGAAAACCACTTCCATTTATTATTTGATATAACTAAGCTGTCATGCTCTTTTAGCCTAACATCTGTATGGCTATAAATAAGTTCATATCCTCTACTTTCAACATAATCTAACAAGGATATATTTTGTGCCTTTGCAATTTGATATTTTGTGTACATTACTTTTCTCCTCATTTTATTTTTAATAACAAAAAAGCAACAGTATTTTATTACTGCTGCCATGAAATATAAAACTCCTGTTCCATTGGAACAGAAGTTATCTCTCTTTATATTTTTCTATTTTTATATTTTTTATTAAAATAGATTTTAAACCAATAGATTCAATAAAGTCCATTTGCTCTTGATTAGAAATTGGCCTTACTATTTTTTTAAACATGTTTATATATTCTTCATGACCATTATTAAAAGCAAGCGAACTTAGTTCAATCATCTTTTTCTGAGTAATTTCTTCAAAATTTAATTCATATCCTGCTACTTTTGCTAGATATGACATGAACACCCTCTGGGAACGTCCATTTCCCTCTCTAAAAGGATGTAGCGCATTTATCTCACTCATATAAAAAGAAAATCTATCATAAATAGCATCTTTATCTGTATTAATAAGATAGTTTTCTTCCTTAAGTTTATAAAAAATATCACCTGCATAACTTTCAATATTTTCGCAATAACAAAATACATTTCCTTTTGAAATATTAACAGTTCTGATTTGACCAGCCCAATCATATATATCTTTAAAGATATAATAGTGTATATCTTTTAAATGTTTAAAATCGAGTTTTCCTTTTAAAGGTTCATTCTCTATTTCCAACATTCTTAATGAACCTCCTATTTTCCTTTCAGCTACGCTTAAATCATATTCATTTGTAATATTTAATTTGTTTTTTAAAACAGAAGAATTGGGATAACAATATTTCAAATCAATATCAAAGCTGTACAAATATTCATTAACCATATGTTTACACCTTTTTCACAGTGTATTTTTCCACAAGTTTTTTTACTTCATAATCAACTGTGGTTTTCCCAGTTAAACAATCCCTCATCCTAATTTTATCGTTATTGGTTAACGGCATTCCTTCAATTGATAGATTTGCATTAACATTAAGTATAATTTTTTCAATTCTTTTATCATCCATAATCATATCTCCAACCATTTATATTTTATCATATTTGAGCAAATTTATCTATAAAAACCTTAACTCCTTTTACTTCTGTCCCATTGGAACAGAAAAGTTGTTTGTTTTATGTATTCCCAAAGCAACATCCCAATCGTTCTTTTCCTTGTTTTTTAAACCACTCATAAAAGCCTCCACATTGATTATATTTTACCATATTTCATTAATATTATCTATAAAATAATCAATTTATTTAACTTCTTTTCCATTGGAACAGAAGTTATCTCTCTCTTGATTTATCTATACTATTTTTAATATCTTTATTGTTTTTTGGTTTATTATTGTGCTTATCTAAGTCTTGTTTTATATTATCCAATGTTTTTTTATTAACATCTTTTTCTGCCACTTTAATGGAATTGTTATTATGTGAACCTAAAGCTGATATTTTTTCTATCTTTGATTTTGTTATGCTATCTAAGTCTTCTAAGTAGTACTCACATAACAGCTTATACTTATCTTGCGCAGCTCCGCACGTTTCTTCTAAATATCCTTTTTCCGAATTGTATTCTTTTAGGCCTCGGTAATAAAAAAGTTTTTGAGTATCATCTATTACAAATGGATCAACGTCATTTTTCAAGCATTCTTTAAACATTATTAATCGCCCTACTCGACCATTACCATCTTGAAATGGATGAATACATTCAAATTTATAATGAAATTCAACAATTTCTTTTAATGTTATTTTTACAAGATTGTTGTACCATTGTAATAGTTTTTTCATTTCATTTGATACCTGTGACGGCGAAACTGTCTTAATTGAACCAACTGTATTAGCTTTTTTCTTATAATCGCCAATAGCAAACCATTCAATACGTTCAAATGATGTAGACCTTTTAATATATTCATGGTACCTTTTTATCATTTCTTCTGTCAATAGATCATCCACATTTTCAAGCATATAATCAAATACTTTGAAATGATTATGTGTTTCAATAATATCATCTACATTTAAAGCTTGATTATTTTCAAGTCCAATAGTTTTTGTTTCAAATATGTATCTTGTCTGTTCTTCTGTTAATCGACTACCCTCAATCCGATTGGTATTATAGGCAAACAGTACTTGTGTTTCGTGATATAAACTACCATTAAGTTTCATTTTCATTTGTTCAATCAATGTATCTTTTATAATATTCTGGCCCATAAAATCCTTCCTTCTCATAATAAGAAATAAAATCTTATAAAATATGTTCCAATGGAACAGAAGTTATCTTTCTTTATCTCTTTTATTTTTGACTTTATTATGTTCTATAGCAATATTTGTTTTATTATCTTCTATACAACTTTTAAGTTCTTCAAAAGTTTTTCTGTTAGATGTTTTTTGTTTATATGATTCAAATGAATCTTTAACTATTCGGTTTAAATAAGTGAAATTTCTGCTTATTCCTATGCCCTTATCTTCATATGAAGCAGCTACAAGTGCTTTTCTCAAATAGTCACTGTTATCCGTTAAAATTTCGTGTTTCAATGGAATATTTAATTTATTGGCTGCTTTGACAAAAAACATAATAGTTGTTCTAGTATTTCCTTCTCGAAAAGCGTGAGCTTTCCAAACATTTGATAGAAAATAAGTAAAATGAGTTACCATTTCATCAATACTCAACTTATTCCATTTTACTTTATTAAATTCTTCTAAATTTTTTATGATTTCCTTATCAATATTTTCAAATGATGAATACTTGAAATCAATTCCATTCAAAGCTATTTCAGATTTTTCAATATCAACAGTTCTCTGCTCTCCTGCCCATTCATAGATATCTTGAAAAATATATTTGTGAAAAGATTTTAAATGTTCATAATTATAATTACCCTTAATTAATATACCGTCTTCATCATCAATTATCTGTTTCATTCTGACTGTGGTAAATTCTTTTTCTATTTTCATTAACATTTCATAATCTTTTATATTTATTTTATTGATTAAAACATTTGTATCATCATACACATAAGGGTCTATCATAGAATCATACCTCCTGAGTATACTTGTTAGTAAGTTCAGTAATTATATCTTCAGTAGATATCTCTCCCCTTATTTCCTTTTCAATTAATGATTTAAATTCTTCACTAGGTGTATATTCATCAATCTTCTGCATATCTAATGCAGTTTTCCATGCTTTCGCACTTTTACTATTCGTGTTTATATCCATTGTGTTTTCTCCATATCACTTATATTATATTTTACCATATTTTATTGAATTTATCTATAAAAATCATATAAAATACTTCTGTCCCACTGGACCAAAAATATTTTACCTAGCATCATCATGATATTCTTTTTTTATACTATCAGTAATTTTAGGTGAATTATCTTTTTTGTATTTTTTAATTTTATCCTGTATATTTATCATTGATTTTCTTTCATTATTTTTATTACTACTAATTTCATTTTCGAAATCATCTTCTTCTGTTATAACCTCTCCTTCACCTTTATTCTTATTAATATCAAGAAGCTCATTAAGTTCGAACTGTCTTTTTGTTTTTTCAGCAAGTAACTGTTCATGTTCAAAAGGTCTCTCAAATTCTGATTTTGATTCATCCATGTTTCTATTATATTCAATAATTTTATCTTCCAGTCTGCCTATATTTGATTCAAGATTTTTTATAACATTTTCAAGTCTAACCATATTTCCATGAGGACTGTCACCAAGCTCTATTGTATAAGTACTGTTACCTTTTAATATCAACTCATTGGAACTCATGTGTTTTTTCTTTATGAATAAATCAAACCCGTTAAATTTTCCTATTTGTTTTCCTTCAGTTGATACTGCATTGTCTGATAATATTTTTATAATTTCTCCTGCATCTTCTCTGTTATCATAAGACTTATTATCTATAATTATCTCAAATTCTTCTTTCTTGTTTTGGTCTCTAATTTCAATATCTTTTTTAATATTATCTGCTCTTTGCTTAGCTTCTGCTATAAAACTAGGATATTTTGATTTAAAATTATCCTCCATCTTGTATTTATGATTATTATAGGCAGTTTTTAAAAGTGTCAGTCTTGCTACTTCATTATCGATGTCTATCTTTTCTTTTATATATGGATTGCCCGTTGCAAGTGCCTTTATTTCTGCATAGCTTAATACTGTTTCATCTACATCTTCACAGCTTCTTGCAACAGATTTTGATGTCATTATCTGCGAAATAAATTTTTGCTTATTTTCGACTATTGACCACATATATGCATCAAATGTATCTGTTGTAACGTATCGGTATATATTAACTTCTTCATTGGTATTGCCTTGACGTAGTATTCTACCTTCTCTTTGCTCTATATCTGATGGTCTCCAAGGCACATCAAGATGATGAAGTGCTACAAGTTTACTTTGTATATTTGTTCCTGTTCCCATTTTGGAAGTACTCCCTATAATTATTCTCTTTGATCCTCTTCTTAGTTCTGAAAACATGTTTTCTCTTTGTACCTCATTATTAGCATCATGAATAAAACATATTTCACTTTCAGGTATTCCTTGTTCTATTAATGTTCCTTTTATGTAGTCATATACTGAAAATCCTTGTTTCTTTCCTGTTGGTGTACCTATATCGCAAAATACTATTTGTGTCCCTTTTATATCGTTTGAATTTTTATATTCATCATATATGTTCTCAATACATTTATTAATCTTGGATGCTGGATTATTCTCAGCATTAGAGTCTAATAGCCTCGGATCTAATCCTAATTGTCTTGCTTCGTTTGTAACCTTGAGCATATTATCTTCCCAAGGCTTTACATTTCCATTTCTGATATCTTCTGCTCTGCTTGCAAATTCAGACATTATTTCTTTTGTTTCTTCAGTGGGTTCTGATATTATTATTTCGTATTTACCATCTTTAAGTTTTGGTACAGGAAGATTGAGCATATCCGGTGTTTGTATATCTGCTATATTTTTAAACATTGTCATAAGCTCTGGTAAGTTAACAAATTTAGCAAATCTATTTCTAAACCTATATCCAGTTCCTTCGGGAGCAAGTTCTAGAGAAGAGACAACTTCTCCAAAGTTTGAAGCCCAACTATCAAAATGATATATTCCCATTTTGTGCAGCTCTTTTTCTTCCAGATATCTCATCATTACATACAGCTCAACCATAGAGTTACTAATTGGTGTTCCTGTTGCAAATATTACATTTCTACCATTGTTTATTTCTTGTATATATTGAGATTTCATCAACATATCTGTAGATTTTTTAGCCATTGTGTTAGATATGCCTGCAACATTACGCATTTTAGAAAATATAGCACAGTTTTTATAATTATGTGCTTCATCAACAAACAAGCAATCTATTCCTAATTCTTCAAAGTTAATTACATCAT
This sequence comes from Sedimentibacter sp., assembly GCF_033447055.1. Taxonomy (GTDB): domain Bacteria; phylum Bacillota; class Clostridia; order Tissierellales; family Sedimentibacteraceae; genus Sedimentibacter. The sequence continues at coordinate 8,335 of NZ_JAWQJF010000059.1, read as the reverse complement.
CCTTTACAGTATCAGTAAGCTTTTTTAAGCTTTCCTCTAGTCGGAGTTTTGTTTTTTCCATTTGTTTAATTGCCCATTGCTCTCCGTTTTCTGATTTAATTTCACTTATTGATTCTACTACCTGATTTATTTGTTCATTAATCATTCTTTGCTGTCTTTCATTTGATATAGGAATTTTCTCGAATTGACTATGTCCTATTATTATTGCATCATAATTACCAGTAGCAATTCTACTGACAAATCTCCTTCTATTTTCTTTTTTAAATTCATCTTTACTTGTTATCAAAACATTAGCTGACGGATATAGCCTTAAAAATTCTGCTGCCATTTGTTCTGTTAGGTGATTTGGAACAGCAATCATACTCTTATTTGCAAGTCCTAGACGTTTCATTTCCATGCAAGAAGCAATCATTTCAAATGATTTTCCTGCCCCTACACAATGAGCCAACAAAGTATTTTCTCCTGATGTTATTACACGTGCTATTGCATTTCTCTGATGTGGTCTTAGTTTTACGTCCGGATTCATTCCGGGAAAAGTCAAGTAACTTCCATCAAATTCTCTAAGTTGCATATTATTAAACTTATTATTGTACAGTCTAACATATTTGTTTCGTCTATCTATATCTTTAAATATCCATCTTTTAAATTCTTCTTTTATAAGTCTTTGCTTTTCTTTAGCGAGCATTGTTTCTTTTCTATTTATTACATACTTTACTTTATCATCTTCTTCAAATCTATCTTTTACAGTTACACTTTTAAGATTTAATGTATCTTCTATTATGTAGTAAGCATTTATTCTATTTGTTCCATATGTTTCTTTAGCAGCAACTGAGTTTCCATCAACACCTTTATTGCTTATTGACCACGATGCATTAAAATCTCTATAGTTGACTTTAATTTCATCGCTATATCTTGAACCTGTGTTGTGGAAATATCTTGGAGTTTTTAACAATTCATAAATAAACTGTTCTATATCTTGAGAATCTATCCAAGTTGAACCAATCCTTACATCTATTTCACCGGCTTCAAGGTCTTTAGGCTGTGACTCTTCAAGTGCTTGAACATTTATGCTAAATATAGCATTTGATTTAGCATACACATGAGCTAATTTTAATTTTTCTCTTACGTTACCGCTTAAATAATCATCTTTTGTTTCCCAACCAGCTGTAATATCATTTTCATCATATTTTTGTGGATTAATATATATTATCCCCTTTAAATCTTCTATTACGGTATTTATATTTTTATTAGAAAGTTTAGCCATAAATTCAAGATCAACTTTACCTCGTTCATTCATACTTACTGTTAAGGCCTCAACTGCAGTATCGACCTTTTCAATTTTCTCATAATGACTTATTGTTCTTTTAGAGAATATATCTGCTTTAGTAACATTTTTATCTTCATCAACTATTTCTAATGAAGATAAAAGGGGGTAGTCATTGTCATCTGAAAATGCTCTTTTATTTGTTTTGTCTGATATATAGCCATATTGCTTTACAAAATTATCATATTTTTGATTTAATTCTTTTTGCATTTCTTTAAGATAATCATCAGTACAGCCTTCTAACTGTTCTGTAATTATCTGTCTTGTTGCATTTCTTATTTCATGCAACTTAATTATTCTTTCTTTTGTCTTGGCTTTTAGCTCCTTAAATTTCATAGATGCATTTTCTCTGTAATATATATTTCCGTCTATCACTGTAAAAGTAAAATTCTTCACGTTATAATCCGCAGGCAAATCTTTGTTTGCTTCATTTAAACTGTCATTATCCTTTTCAAAATTATTATATTTATTTATATCTGCATTAAGATTTGATACAGCAACTTTTAATGATTCTTCTATATTGAAATCTTCATCTTTATTAACTAAAGCTGTAACTTTACTGTTTTCTCCGAACATACCCTTTCTTTTTTCATCAAATACCATTTCTCCAAGCATCATGCTTGGATTATCTATAAAATATTTATTTACAGGTATACCATCATCGTTATGTAAAACATTAATCCATTCAGGCTCTTCTAAATTAATGCTATCTCTTTTTTGCAAGAATAATATATCTGTTGTTACATCCGTATTTGCAATTTCTTTAAATGTATCATTTGGAAGCCTGATAGCGCCTATAAGATCTGCACGTTCAGCTATATATTTTCTAACTGAATTGTCTTGTTTATCCATTGTTCCCTTAGAAGTAACAAAAGCAACAACACCACCCGGTCGAACTTTATCTATTGTCTTAGCTATAAAATAGTCATGTATAAATAAATTATATTTACTATATTCACTGTCATATACTTTATAATCTCCAAACGGAACATTACCTATAGCGACGTCAAAGAAGTTGTTTTGAAACTCCGTGTCCTGGTATCCTTTAATTTGAATATCTGCTTTCTGATACAGCTGCTTAGATATTCTTCCGGATATATCATCAAGCTCAACCCCATACAGTTTTGATTTTTCCATGCTTTCAGGCAGCTGTGAAAAGAAATATCCTACACCCATACTAGGTTCTAATATATTTCCTTTATTAAAACCGAAGTTATCAATAGCTGTATAAATTGATTTTATAACTTCTTTTGAAGTATAATGTGCATTTGGTGTGGATGCCCTTGCACTTTTGTATTCTTCTTCTGTTAGAATACTTTTAAGCTCATTATATTCATTGGCCCATGAATTCGATTTTTCATCAAATGCTTGGGGCATTCCTCCCCAGCCAGAGTATTTAGCTAATATACTCTGCTCTTCTGATGATGCTAACCTTGACTCTTGCTCAATGGCTTTTAATAGCTTAATAGCTTCTATATTATTTTTATATTTTGTTTTCAGTCCGCCTTCTATTTTGTCATCGTCTTTATACTTATAATTTATTTTTTCAATACTCTTTTCATTATCATCTTCTATTACACTTTTTTTAGGCAAAATAATAGAGCTGCCTAAGTCTTCATGCAGCTCTATGTCATTTAAAATATTAAATTGCTCAATTACCTTATTCGGTACACTATTTCCTTCAGTACTATCTCTTCTGCTTCTCTCTTTATCATGTCCCGGTGTTTGTAACTTTCGTATGCGTTCATTGGATCCGGTACTGGATCTATCTTTAGTTTCTGTTCCATTATATTGTCGAGTAGTTCGTTGGCTTCTTCGTTTACCTTCCTCATTATCTGCATCAGCTCCCCGTTGATAAACATCTCCGTATATCTCTGCTGATTTGTCTCCCTCAGATAACTCATTGCCATCATTCCATACTTGCCCAGTGGCTCTTGTTCCTCCTGATTCTCCTCCATTTCTATCTCCGGATACAATATTCCGTCTATCTCCTTGTATGTTAATTCTACTGGTTTCATTCTCCCTTTTCCTCTCTTCTATTATATTTTTCAACTCATTTTCTATATCTGATAATATTAACTGTGATGTATTTGCTACAGAACTACAAAGCTTTAATATTAGCTCCTTAGTGTTAAATTCAGTAATATATTTAAAATATTTTTCTCTGTTAATTTCTGTGTTTAGATTACATCTTGTTGATATTAAATACACCATGCTTTCTTGCAATGTTACTTTAAATTTTTCATTAGTACTATTATGTATTTCGTCAAATACTGTAAATTGTTTATCTTGATTATTAAAATCAGATATATATGATTTATATACTATTTTAGAATACTCTTTACATAAATACATAATCGTATTATCTAACGAATTTGAATCTGTATTATATTTGCTATTGAGCTTTTGATTTAACAGTAATTTATACGTATCATTCAGCACCCATGTCCTTGGATATGTCTTTTCAAAACCATTAGTATCTGAAACATCAAACAAATGCTCAATTTTAACTGGATTTTCTGTTGTATCAAAGACCTTTATTGCTTTTGCTCCTTTATTTATGTATCTCTTTATTTTGTTATTCCATATATTCATATCTGCGACAAATGTTGCTTCTGGTTTTTGTGCATATATGAGTATTTGAGTATCAAATCTGTGCTTCCAAATCCCTGATGAAAAATTTAAAAACTGTATCCAAACTTTATCTGATATTGTAAGTTGGGGTATTATTTCATCATAAATCTGTTTAACATTTACTATTCTTTTGTCCATTTTCTATTTTGCCTCCATTATTAATAACTGCTTGTTTCCAACAACTCAATTATCTTGTTAATAATTTCATCTTCACATATATCTTTATCAAAGTATTTTTTTATCTTAGCTAAAGGTATGGCAATTTTTTTATTACTTTTATTTTTATCAGACAGCACTTCAAGAATTACCTCTAAACTTAATTGCCCTATTTCTCCTTCCTTTATTTTTAAAGTTTCTGCCTGCTTTAAACTTATTTTTATATTTTGATTTCTTATAAGGGATTCAATTATTTTTTGGCTTTCTGAAGAAAGATATGAAATTTCTATAGAAGGCCTAAATGCTAAAATATTTTTATCTACCATATCTAGTAATTCATCAATAAGATAATTTAGTCTTATGTATCTCCGAATTTGTGATGCAGAAGTATCGTTATTTTTAGCAACCTCTTCTCTGCTTGTTTCAACATATGTTCCAATGGAACATATGTCTATATCTTTTTTCTTACCCTGTCTCTTTAAAGCATCTAATTGCATTTTATAGGCTTTTGCTCTTTCTGAGGGGAGAAAGTCTTGTCTTTGCATAAAGTTAGCTTCTGCAACTATTATTTGAGCTGTATCATCATCTACATTCTTTATAATGGTAGGAACTGTTTCAAGACCTATTATCTTAGCTGCATTTACTCTGTTATGACCGCTCAAAAGTTCTAGCTCTTCCTTATTTTCAATTTCTCTCGCTATTACTGGTGAAAGAATTCCATATTCTTTGATACTTTCTACCATATCATTCAATTTATCACCTTCGTATAATTTAAATGGATGGTTTTTAAAAGGAATAAGCAAGTATGTTTTGACTTGTTTTATATCTTTGTCATTATTATTTAAATCAGGTTTACCAATAATGTCGCTTATTAAATCTTGACCTTTTAATTTCTTATTTAAATTTAATTTACTCATTCCCTAGCACTTCCCTTGCTAGTAATTCATAAGATTTTGCAACTTCACTATTTGGATTGTATGTAAATATACTTACCCCTTGTGATGGAGCTTCAGCTATTTTAGTTGATACAGTTATCTTATTCTTAAATACCTTAATATAATCTCCATATGTTTCACTTATAGCACCAAATACTTCTTTGCTCAAATTTGTACGTTTATCATACATTGTTAAAAGTATTCCTTCTATTACTAAGCTCTGATTGATTTGAGCTTTTATTCCAGTTATTGTCTGTATTAACTGCTCCATTCCACGCATTGATAAATATTGAGATTGTACCGGTATAATTACACTATCCGATGCTACAAGAGCGTTTATAGTAAGGTTTCCTAGGGATGGCAAGCAATCTATAAGTATAAAGTCAAACATGTCTTTAAAATCTTTTATAATGTTCTTTAGGATATTTTCTCTATTCAATGTATTTAACATTTTAACCTCAATACTGGATAAACCAATATCAGAAGGTAATAGGTAAATTCCTTCTGTTTCTATAAAATATTTATCTGTATCTATTTTGTAATTGTAGTTATTTATCCTATTTTCAATTAAATTTGTAATTGTATTATTAAGATCATCAGGTTCATATCCTAATGACATTGTTAAATTTGCCTGTCCATCTAAATCTATTAATAGAACCTTTTGTTTTAGCATGGCTAGACTAATGCCAAGACTAATTGCTGTAGTAGTTTTACCTACTCCACCTTTTTGATTTGCTATTGATATAACTTTACTCATATGTATCTCCTTCTTTTTTATAAAATAAAAAAACAGCTACAAAGTCTATAGCTGTCTAATTTGTAATATTTTTTTGATTTGTTTTATCTCTTGTTACATGTTGTATTTATAAGTGCGTAGCAGAACAAAAAGCAAGGGCAACTTATGAAAATTTAATTCTTTTAACTGATGATCCTCTTGTAAAAGATACTCTTAGATGGTTAAGAGAAAGAGAAATCGTCCACTTCCAAAGATTTGGAGAAGGTTTGAGGTTAGTAGAAGAATATACTGCAAACAGGAGATATTTTTAATAATTTTTGTACACCGACTTAATAAGTAACACAATAAAGGTGCCGCGTGAAACCACTAAAAAATTTATGTTTTTAGTAGTTTCTATGAATAATCGATTTGATAGGCCATTTAGAATTAATTTTAAAATTCTAAATGGCTTTTTATCATATTTTTACAGTTTTAATAATTAACAATCAAAGATTTATTTAAATCTTTAGTACTCATAATGCATATACATTATTCAAGAAAAAACTTAAACTCATATGAATATATTCTATAGACTTCATCTTTTAAACTACTATTTCTTGCCTTTTATATGCAATTATTAGAAAACCTCTGCAGCAAAATTAATTTTTACAAATAATATGTATTTTAAAACAATCTTGTGTTAATATATTTATATAGAAAAATTTTAATTATGGGAGGTTTTTATGAAATTTAGTGAATATGAGTATGTTCGCCCTGATGTTGAAACTGTCAAAGTTCAATACTCTGAATTGATTGAAAAGTTTAATAATTCTAAAAATGCAGATGAACAATTCAAATTAATTAATGAAATAAATAATCTATCGAAAAACATAGACACAATGGTAAATTTAGTTGCTGTACGCCACTCAATAAATACAGCAGATGAATTTTATGATAAAGAAAATGAATATATGGACAATGCATCACCACATTTTCAAGGTTTTACTGTAGAATATTACAAATCTTTAATTAATTCAAAATTCAAAGAAGAACTTAAGGAAAAAATAGCACCTCAATATTTTACTATGGCAGAAATGGAAATAAAGTCTTTTTCTGACGAAGTCCTAAATGATCTTCAGGAAGAAAACAAGCTGCAAAGTGAATATGACAAGTTAATATCTTCAGCAAAAATAAATTATGACGGCAAAATATTAAACTTATCTCAAATGCAGCCATATATGCAATCTTTAAACAGACCAACGAGAAAAGAAGCTTATGAAAAATACAGCGGTTTTTTTGAAGAAAATATTGATAAATTCGACGAAATATTTGACAAAATGGTCAAAATAAGAAATAAAATTGCAGTTAAGTTAGGATACAAAGACTTCGTAGAATTAGCTTATATAAGAATGCACCGTTCAGAATACAATGCTAAAGATGTTGAAAAGTACAGAAATCAAGTTTTAAAATACATAGTTCCATTATCTGTGGAATTAAGAAAACGCCAAGCCAAACGATTAGGAATAAACAACTTTAAATACTATGATAAAGATTTGAGTTTTACCTCCGGCAATGCAAAACCAAAAGGTAACAAAGACTGGATGGTAGATAAAGCTAAGCAAATGTACAGCGAACTTTCCCCTGAAACTAAAGAGTTTTTTAACTACATGATTGAAAATGATTTATTTGACTTGGAAACAAAACCAAACAAACAGTCAGGGGGATATTGCACTTACATTCAAAATTATAAATCACCTTTCATATTTGCTAACTTTAATGGAACATCCGGCGATGTTGATACATTGACTCACGAGGCAGGCCATGCATTCCAAGTTTATGAAAGCAGTGATATTGATATTCCTGAACTTATTTTTCCGACACTGGAAGCGTGCGAAATACACTCCATGAGCATGGAATTCATAACTTGGCCTTGGATGAATTTATTTTTTGAAGAAAATGAACTTAAATATAAATTTTCTCATCTATCTGATGCAGTACTTTTTATTCCTTATGGTGTTACAGTTGATGAATTTCAGCACAGAGTATATGAAAATCCAAATTTAAATCCTGAAGAAAGAAGAGCTGTATGGAGAGAAATAGAGAAAAAATATCTCCCATGCATTGACTATGAGAACAATAAATTTTATGAAAAAGGAGGATATTGGTTCAAGCAAGGGCACATATTCGGCAATCCTTTCTACTATATAGATTACACATTAGCACAGGTGTGTGCTTTCCAGTACTGGGTTAAATTTAACTCAGGTGACAGGAAAAAAGCATGGAATGAATATTTGCACCTTTGTAAAGTTGGAGGAAGCAAGCCTTTCCTTGAACTGCTAAAAGAAGGAAATCTTCAAAGTCCTTTTGAAGATTCAACTATTGAATCTGTTATCGAACCAATAAGAAATTGGCTTGATTCTGTAGATGATGCAAAGCTGTAAACGTAAATGGGACTATTGCATTAGTGATTATTATCGTGTCGTTCTGAGGGATTTATCCCGAAGAATCTCATGATTTCAACATATGCAACAGTCCCTTACATTTTCCTGAATTCAATACACCAAAATTAAG
>NZ_JAWQJF010000058.1:0-10844 GCF_033447055.1 Sedimentibacter sp. | reverse complement strand
TTCTGTTGATAATATCAAAAATTGAAATTTCAATTTGAGAATTAAGACAATCCGAAAGTAAGAAATTGATTTACCTTTCAGAGCTGGAGCTTCACCCGAAAAATTGAAATCTTTATATATTTTGTATAAAATATAATAAGTTTCTCTTAATAATATATTTAGTTTTTTAGATTTACAAATATCAACCACATCATTTAATAAATTTATTGCTTCTGTATTTCTTCCTACTAAAATACATAACTTTGCCCATTCCACCATAGCAGAGCATTTTTCGTATATTAGTCCTTTTTTATCTGAAAAATCATATGATTTAATTAATTCCTGTTCAGCAACATCATATTCATTAAGTTTTATATATGCCATTCCTTTTAATTTGTACATTTCACTTGTACCGGTACTAATATTTGCATGTTCTTTAATTCTTGACACTTCTTCTATATACGCAAGGGCTACTTCAGGATTACCCACATTTATTTCTACCTCAGCGAGTGACAATTTACAAGAAACACGCTGTTCACTAGTAAGCTCAAAACCCATTATTTCAATGCTATTAAACAATTCCTTGGCATTTTTAAAATAATTCATCTGTATATAATTAATACCTGTATTAATAAGCAATATTGTTAGAGCGTCTTTTTCATTAATTTCTTCGGAAAGAGAAATGCCTTTTAAACCCCACTCATTCGCAAGTTTAAATTGTCCTATTTGGCAATACACATTTGTCAAACCATTGCATGCATATATTATTCCGATACTATCCTCTGTATTTTCAAAAATATCATGTGAATTTAAAAAATTTTCTGCAGCCTCATCATAATTTGATGTATTAAAATTATACCAACCTAGATAATATAATGCCCATGCTCTTGTTTTATAAAGCTTATTTTCATCTGAAAATATCAATAATCCATCAACCAATTTTTTAAGCTCATTTAAATTATTATGCAAAAATTTAACAGCTACATCTTTAAAAAGTTTAACGTTATCTTCATTTTCTTTAAGTTTACCAAGCTCACCTGCATACTTAAGCTGAAAATCCATGATTTCACTCCTGACATTGCAATATTACAAACAAAATTATTATATTAAAATTCCGACACATCATATATTATATCTAAAACGATACATTGTCAAATAAAAAGCATAATTTAAAAGATAACCTCATAATCACTCATAAGGTTATCTTAAATACTAACGTATATGTTTATTTATTGTATTCAGATTATGCACTTTTTATGTTATTAAGATTTTGATATCTAGTCTGGATATCCATTAACTCTTTTGATGATTTCTTAAATTTCATAGGTCTTACATATTCAGCAGCTGCAGGATCTTCTTCTAATGTCATAATCGAAATTCCTAAATAAGCAAATGAAACTGATACAATTGGACTTAACAGATTGAAGAATGCATATGGTATATATGATAATGTTGGAACTCCTAAGAATGTCGACATAGTAGCTCCACATGTATTCCATGGAACTAATGCTGATGTAACTGTACCTGAATCCTCTAAGATACGAGATAAGTTTCTTGGAGCCAATCCTCTCTCACGATAAGTGTCTTTGAACATTTTTCCCGGTAATGCCAATGCTAAATATTGGTCTCCGCAAAGAATATTTACAAACAAACAAGTTACTGCAGTTACAAGAACTAAAGAACCTGTACTCTTTGCTAAAATCAAAAGTTTATTTGCAATAACAGCCATCATGCCAGTTTTTTCAAGAACACCGCCAAATGTCAACGCACACATAATCAAAGAAATAGTCCACATCATACTCTGCAAACCACCACGAGTCAATAAATTATCTACCATTTCATGACCAGTTTCAGAAACTGCTCCATAATTAGATACATCTAGTATTAAACCAAAATCTCCGCCTTGGTATACTGTTGCAATTGCTCCAAGAATACAGCCGATTATTAAGCCCGGTATTGCAGGAACTTTCATTGCAACCATGACAATTACTATAACAGGAACTAATAAAAGAATTGGGTTTATTGTGTAAATGCTTGATATCGCTTCAATAATTGCATTAATTTCTGTTGTATCAAGCACAGACCCTCTGTATTGTAATCCTAAAATTACAAAAATAACTAATGTAATACCATAAGATACAGTTGTTGTATAGAGCATGTGTTTAATGTGGTCAAACAACTGTGATCCTGCCATAGCAGGTGCCAAATTTGTTGTGTCAGACAATGGTGAAATTTTATCACCAAAGTATGCTCCTGATATAATTGCTCCAGCTGCCAAAGGAAGAGACACACCCAGACCCTGAGCAACACCTATAAGAGCAACTCCAACTGTACCGGCTGTAGTCCATGAACTTCCTGTTGCTAAAGATACTACACTGCACAGCAGTAAAGATGCGGCCAGGAAAAATGTCGGCGATAATATTTTTAAACCATAAACAATCATTGTTGGAACTATTCCGCCAGCTATCCAAGTACCTATTAATATACCGATTATTGCAAGTATTAATATAGCTTGCATCGTACTGCTGATAGAATCAACGATACCATCTTCAATTTCTTTCCAAGTAAAACCTAGACTAAATATTGCTATTGCTGAAGCTACAATTGCCCCAAGTATAATAGGAATATGAACATCTGCTCCATATACTATTATCGAGAAAGCTAACAAGCCTACCGTTACTGCTACCGGGATGATAGAAATTAATAATGTCGGTTCTTTTTTTTGCTTTGTACCCTTATTCATAATTCTCCTCCATAGATATTGTACGTACAGCTATATCATTCCAAAAGGATAGTACCCATTTCAACCCAATTATAAATACAATAATAACGTTATCCTTTTAAGTTTAAATTAACCATACGCAACTATTTTGCTCCAAACGTACCTGAAACACCGCCCAAATGTAAAAGAATACGTTTTTCCCATAATAAAATTTTAACACACAATTGAATATTTGTAAACAAGAATTTATTTATTATATTAATAAATAATCGATTTATATATAAATATTCAACAATAAAATCGCACATTTTAGACAAAAAAATCAGAATTTTTCAATTCTGATTTTTTATTATACATTTTAAAATATATTGTTTTTGTATTGTATGTATAAAGCTCTGATTTCCGACATTTTTTCATTCATTTGTTTTTGAAGATCTGATGCTGTGTCGTAATCACTTTCATTTAGAGCTGTTTTTATTTTTGTAAATATACATTTTTTTGTCATGCTGTCTTTCATGAGCTTTGATTTCAGATACACAATTTTTTCCCAATTTACCACATCAAGATCTGTCGCGTAGTTTTGCTCATCATGCAATTTTACAAAAGTTTTTAATAACATAATATTGTCATGAATTATTCTGCCTTTAAGCTCATTTTTCCATTTTTGTGATGTTGATTCTTTGAAGGATTTTATCAAATCATCTGTGAAAACATCACCTTTTTTTAAAACCTGCTGTTTTAAATCATTGTTAGCAAATCCATTTAAATTTTCCCAAACCGTAGCCGGTGCTATACCGTAGAGTCTATTTCTTTCTTCTTCAGAATAACGTTCGAAAACATCTTCTTCACTTCTGTATTCCCTAAATTTCTCTAAATAAATACCTTCATCACCATATTTTTTAGATATTTCTTTTTCCAAATCATCAGAGGTCATACCTGCTTGCGTTACTTTTAATATGCCATCTAACATCGCTTGATATGATGCAGCAATAACCAGGTATGTATTTGAATATGGGTTTGGTGACCTTAATTCAAATCTTGTAGCAAGCGGACTGTTTGTGTCTCTTATTACTCCAACCAATACTGAACGGTTTCTTGAAGGCGATTCCTTAGTTCCCCCCAATGATGTAACCGTACATATAGGAGCTTCAAATCCGGGCTTCAATCTGTTGAAAGCATCATTAGTAGCTGTTACAATAGGATTTATAACTTCATAATTTTTTAAGATGCCCATCAGAGCACCATATCCAATTTCGCTTAAGTATTGTTTCTTCATGTCAATTGGGGCAAACAAATTAACTCTTCTACCATTTTTAAGTTTTACTGCCGCACCTAAATGAACATGTTCTCCGTTTCCTGCAACACCTTCAATAGGTTTTGCTTTGAACATAACTTCCAATCCGTGGTGTCTGAATAAATCTTCAATTAATTCTCTTATAAAGATCTCGTTATCTGCAGTCTGAAGAGAATTTGAAAATCTCCAATCTATTTCAAGCTGTTCCATTACATGAGTAATTCTTCCTTTGGAATCTATTCTGTTTGCAATTCCGCCTACTTCTTTGTGAGCCATCTCAGGTTTTAAATCATAGCATTCAAGTTGATCCATTATTTTTTCAAGAACAGTTCTTACAGTACCCATTGTTCTTTTCCAATATTGTTCTTTCAAAACCTGTGAAGTATGAAGTTCTTCGAAATCAGCACTTTGTTCAGGAGTTTTCACCCACATTTCAAGTTCAGTTGCTGATGTCAAAATAACTTCTTCTAAATCATCATATTTAAATCCCAAAGAATCGCAAATATTTGAATTGCTGCTAAGCAATACTTTTATTTCTTCCTTGAAATTTAAAGTTGCTCTTTTAAGGATTGATCTAGAACATACCTGTTTCCCGCTGTGTATAATAAAAGATGGAATTTTCAACGTTCCTACCTGAAATCCATTTTCATCATTATAATATTCATAATTGTAATCAACAAACCACACGCAATCTATATCAGGTAAAATATCAACTTTTGCATCGCTTAAATCAGCTATGCCTTGAAGTTCAACGCTTGATCCATCTGTCTGTATACCATATTTCAACATATCTTCCATGTCTTTTAGAAATAATTTTATCGGTATTTTTTCATCGGTTCCATTGCCCCCAATGTCAACACCCATAAAAGATACAAACTGAATTTCTGGATGCTCTTCAAGTATTTTTGTCAAATCTTGTATACTATGGTGTTCAGGCTTTATGGTGTATATCATTTTGCTCATATGTTCCTCCTTGTTTTCTTATGGTTTGTATTCTAGCACATGAATAAAACCATTGCAAGAAAAAAAGTATACTTTTCAATAATTTTTAACCTTGCTGACGAACTATTTAAAAAAGTTCTGTATTGTCGTTCGTGTTTTATTCGCTGCAAATGTTTATTAACTCAGAAGGCTCTGATATGAGAAAGTTAGGCTTATTCTTTCTAAGGCTTTCCACTGTATTATATCCCCAGCTTACTGACACAACATCTATTCCTGCATTTTTGGCAGCGTGAATATCTCTTATTTCATCACCTACATAAAGAACTTCATTATTTTTTAGTTTTTCTTTTTTCATAATTCTTCTCATTTTAGATTCTTTGCCAAACATAGAAGCACTTGCAATGAAATCGAAAATACCTACATTGTATTTTTCCAAAAACATTTCTACATTGGTTTTTGAATTTGTTGTAATAATTGCAGTTTTTATTCCCATATCTTTTAGTCTTATAACTGTTTCAATAATATCACTTTTGCAAGGTTTAACATTTTTCATATCTTGTGTTAAAAGGTTTTTACCCCTCTTAAGCAGGAATGGCAAATATCTTTTTTTCAGCTCAACGTATGCTATTAACTCCTTGGCGCTCATCTTCTTAATATGGCCCAATTCATCTATGGTAATATTTCTTAAATTATATTTTTCAGCCAACTTTTGATATATTACAAAATTAACCTCCTCAGTATCAGCAAGAGTTCCATCAAAATCAAAAAATACATATTTATATCTCACCATCATTCATCCTCTTCCTCATTTGCCACATAAGAAAGCATAACAAAACCAAATACACTCTCTGTATGCATTTTAAATATATATTATTTTTTAAAAAAACTCCTGTAAGGGAGTTTTCTACAAAGATTTCATTATTTTACTGCAACCATTTTTTATAAATCTCATATATTCATCTTCTTCGATAAGCCGAGGATAAATGATATCAGAAGTTTTGTCTCTCAATAATTCTTGGATTTTTTCTATAGATTTTTTAATGTTTACACCATTTATTTCTTTTAAATTAATTTTAAAATCAAACTTATTTATATTATTAGTGTATTTTTCAAAAAAATTGTTTATTGCTTTATAATCATAGCATTTTAGTGTATTTTTAACAGCAGCACCCAGCTCTTCGTCGCTTAATTCTAAATTATTATGTATAGTGAGTTTGCTTGCATTAAATTTATAATATTCATCAAACCACAAATGGCAATAGTATCCCAAAACAAATGATTTTTGTACAATATTCAGTGTTTTAAAGTTGAATTGTTCATAAAATTCCCTTACATCAATGTTCCCATCTTCATCAAAACTATGCAATTCCTCAAAATCATCTTCGTTTATTGTATCCGGGAAAACAATACCAATTATAAAACTTGGTATGTCAATTTCATCCTCAACATTTTCTATAAAAATTTTACCAAAGTGCATGTTAGTACTTATTGATGGCATTTGTTTATAATACTCCTTTTTGAATACTTCTCGCTAATTATATCAAATTTATAACAATTTGTACAGTATTATTTAGACAAAACTATTTGCGGAGGATCAGTAATCACTCCTGTTTTTGCATTTACAAACGCCAACCAATATCCATTTTCTTTGTTATTTTCTTTACTTCCGTATGACCAATTTTTAAATCCTGTTATTCCCTTATAAGGCTGTTCCTCTTTTGTAAATTCTCCTGGAACTCCATAAATAAATTTAACTATATCATCATTTTCCTTATATATGCCAAAAATATAGTGGCCATATCTTTTCATAAGACTGTTGCATGTTGTTACACGATTTGACATTGGATAAGGATAATAAGAACTTACGATTTGATTGTAATATGGCAAAAACCCATTTTTTATACCTGTCTCGTCATATGGTATATACCACCAATAAAAATTTTTAATTTTTACTGACAGAGGTTCAACAGTCTTGTAATCTTTCAAAGTATTATACAAATTTTCATGAAGTTTATTTTTACATTCGAGCAATTCCACAGAATCGTTATTAGTTTGTATTTCTTCAAAATTCTCTCTTGTTTCTTTTGTTCCTGTTGTTTCTTTTGTTGCTGTTGTCTCTCTTGTTTCTTTTGTTTCTTCATTTTCTTGATTTTTAATTTCCTGTATTTTTCCCATTTTCAATACATCTTCAAATTTATTGATTGCATTTGAAAATTCATTTGTATCTTCCCCTGATTCATCAAGTTTTTTAATGATGTCTAAACTTGTAGGATTAAACAAGTTGGAATAAAGAACTATTTTACCGCTTTTTACAACTGCACATATATTGTAATCCTCAATAGCATTGTTGCTTTCAAAGGTAAGTATTTTTTTAATCATACCTTTTTTATTGTTGATGTCTCCAAGTTTTAATTTATTTAATTTATCCTTATACAAATAAACTTCACTTGTTGATTTTATATCTCCTAAATTTTCGACAGATACTATTACATTTCCTCTTATTCCCCTTATATCTAGGCGCACATATCCCCTAGCTTTGTCATTCTTATTAACTGACTCAAAGAATTTCATCACTCTATAATTTTTATTATTCATATATACCTCCTACAACTATTACCTGTTATCTATTTATATGCTGCAATTTTTATATAATTACAGTTTTATACAAGCATTATGTTATAGGAGTTTAGCTATATCATATAGAGAGCTCAAAACAAGCCAATTTTGTGGAAAGTACCTCATTACATTCCAAATACCCGTACCTTCAAAATCATATTCAGTAATTAAATTCAACTTTTCTTGAATGCTTCTGGCATCTTCAAACCATACTCTGTGCTGTCTGCCTTGGTTGTCATAATATATGAAAAACGGAGCTTTTGAAACTTCATCATACTGTATATTTGCTCCAACAGTTGAGGCAAGTTTAACTGCTTCCACATTTGATACAGAATCTGCTTTTGATACACCTTGCACAAAAGGCATAATAAAATCATACCCATAGTTTGGAATACCCATGTAAATTTTATCTCTATCTATTTCAGTTACTGCATAATCTAATACTTCTCTCACTCTGTCAATTGGGGCAACCGCCATAGCGGGTCCGTAGGTATATCCCCACTCATATGTCATAAGAAGAACTTTATTTGATGCATCACCAATAACCGGATAGTCATGAGCTTCATAAAGAAGTCCTTCCTGCGTTGATGAAATTTTTGGCGCTAAAGCTGTAAATACTTGAAATCCCTCTGCATTGAGTCTGGTAGTTATTTTTTTTATAAAATTTGCAAATGCTTCTCTGTCTTCAGGCAGTACATATTCAAAATCTATATCCAAGCCATAATATTGTTTCTCTTTTAATGTTTTCAAAACATTTTCTATTAAATTATTTTGAATGTTTTCATTATTTAATATAACATGAGCTAATTCATTGCTGAATGTTCCTTCTTCTGTCAATGTAGAAATAAGCATAAGTGGAGCAACTCCATAATCTCTAGCTATTTTTATTAATTCCTCATCTTCTATGTCAATTAATTCTCCTTCATTGGTAATGCCATAAGTAAACAATGTCAAATAAGTTAAATACGGCAGTGTTTTCATAAGAACATCCCTGTCTATATTAGGATACGCATACCCATTAACGAAAATCGGCCCCCTTTTTTGTCCTTTTGTTGTTATGGTTACTTGATCTCCTGGAAATATTGCATTTGCAAAACCAATAAAAGGATTATTCTGCAGTAATTTTACAGTAGTAGTGTTGTACTGCTTTGCAATGCTCTCAAGAGTATCACTAGGCTGAACAACATGAACCTGGTCTGGCTGCAGAATAACAATAGTCTGACCTGGCACAACTATATTTGGGTTTTCAATCTCATTATCGATAATAATTTTTTGTGGTGATACACCATATGTTCTTGCAATAGTATATATACTTTCACCTGGCTGTACAACATGAATTATCATATATATAATCTCCTTTCTTTTCATGATATTATATGCATAATGTTTTTAATTGTTATTATTGAGCTTATGAGGACGTACCGTCCTTTGCAATCCTGGTTTTTTATATAATAGGAAGAAAACTTTACTATTATACAAAAAAGCATACTATAAGAAATCTTATAATATGCTCATTTGAAATAGTATCAAATTTAATTATACACTGAACAGTATTTCGCCGTAAGTCGGGAATGGCCAATATTTTTTTGCTGTATTTGTTTCAAGTTCATCTATTACTGCTCTCAATTCCTGCATTGCCGTAAATATGTGGCTTCTGCTGAAATCTGCACACTCGATAGAACTTGCAAAATTCTTTACTTCCAACAGCTTATTTTCAAGCAATTCTGTTTTGTTGTAAAGTGAATTAGTAAGCAATGAAAGTTTGTAAATAAGTGCTTTTTCTGTATCACAATCAATTTCAGGAATAAAAGCGTTTTTTGAATTTGCAGTATCGCTTAATTCTTTAATATATGAAGTAACTGCAGGAATCAAATCTTTTTTAACTATATCAATCATAGTCAGTGCTTCTATGCTTATTTCTTTGCAATATTCTTCAAGAACAATTTCTGTTCTGGAATAAATTTCTTTATCTGACAACACTTTGAATTTCTCGAATAATGTTATGTTTTTATCCGCTGTAAAGTATGGCAATGATTCAGGTGTAGATTTCAAATTTAAAAGTCCTCTTTTTTCTGCTTCAACAACCCATTCATCTGTATAGTTATTGCCGTTGAAAATAATTCTTTTATGATTTTTTATAGTTTCCTTCAATAATGCATTGAGCTCTTTTGTAAAATCTTCTGCTTTTTCAAGAATATCAGCAAACTGTGACAATTCCTCTGCAACTATTGTATTCAGCACCATGTTAGGTCCGGCTATTGATAATTTTGAACCAACCATTCTGAATTCAAATTTATTGCCAGTGAAAGCAAAAGGTGATGTACGGTTTCTGTCTGTTGTATCCATTGGAAATACAGGAATAGCGTCAACTCCTACAGCCATTTCTCTTTTATATTGTTTATCATAGACTGTTTCTCCTTCGATTGACTCCAGCACATCTGTAAGTTCATCTCCAAGGAAAATTGATATTATAGCAGGAGGTGCCTCATTGCCTCCAAGTCTGTGGTCGTTGCCGGCTGTTGAAACAGAAACCTTGAGCAAATCCTGGTATTCATCCACTGCTTTAATTGTAGCGCAAAGAAATAATAAAAATCTTGCATTATCATAAGGAGATTTTCCCGGTTCTAATAGATTTACTCCATCATTTGTTGAAAGAGACCAGTTGTTGTGCTTGCCGCTTCCATTTATTCCTGCAAATGGTTTTTCATGAAGCAAACAAAACAAACCATGTTTATCTGCAACACGTTTAAGCATTTCCATTGTAAGCTGATTATGGTCGCAAGCTACATTTGTATTTGTAAATATAGGTGCAAGCTCATGCTGAGCAGGTGCAACTTCATTGTGCTCTGTTCTTGCAAGAATGCCAAGTTTCCACAATTCATCGTTAAGTTCCTTCATAAATGCAGATACTCTCGGTCTTATTGCCCCAAAATAATGATCTTCAAGCTCCTGTCCTTTTAGAGGCTTTGCCCCAAACAAAGTTCTTCCTGTAAATACAATATCTCTACGTTTTTTATATATTTCTTTATCAATTAAAAAATATTCCTGTTCCGGTCCTACAGTTGTAATTACTCTTGTAGTCTGAGTATCACCAAACAGTTTAAATATACGAAGAGCTTGTTCGTTAAGAACCTCCATTGAACGAAGAAGAGGTGTTTTCTTGTCAAGCACTTCTCCGCCATAAGAACAGAATGCAGTAGGTATGCATAAAACAGAATCCTTTATAAAGGCATACGAAGTTGGATCCCAGGCTGTATAACCCCTAGCTTCAAATGTTGAGCGAAGTCCTCC
>NZ_JAWQJF010000057.1:0-15993 GCF_033447055.1 Sedimentibacter sp. | reverse complement strand
CGATATAAAATATGCGGATATGGCGGAATTGGCAGACGCGCACGGTTCAGGTCCGTGTGGGTAACACCGTGCAGGTTCAAGTCCTGTTATCCGTACCAAATATCAATGGTTACAGCAGTTTCCTAAATTGGAACTGCTATTTTTTTTGCATACAGTTAATTTAATAAAAACAAGGGAGCCGTGTGTGATAAAATGGAAATTAAGTTAAGCGAAAAAGATGAAAAATTTACTTTAGAAGTGAAGGAAATTTATCTTGCTAAAAGCAATTAATGGTTTTATGATTATGTTAAAGATTTAATTTTCCTATGTGACAAAATAATAAAATAATAATGTTTATAAAAAGTCAGTTTAATAGGCGAGGAAAAATGAAAAATGAAGAAAGATAATTATATAATAACAGATCAAAATGATAATATTGTTTTCTTGGGCGATAAGACTTTAAAATACATAAAAAAGGATTTGGTAAACCCTATTGCATATCCAAGTGGAAGCTTTGAAAAGGGTAATGTTTTAATTTACATCTCCAATGCAGGAAAGGATTACTCATTTTTTGCTAAGAAGTTAAAAATACCTTTTAATGAAATACACTGCGATAAAAGACTATTGCTTATTTCTTCAATAGGCAGTGAAGAGATAATGCCGATAATAAAGCAGAATTTTAAATATGAAGGTAAAACAGAAGAATTTATAGATACTATATATGAAAGAAAATCCATATTAGTAAAAAGAAAAGGGAAAAATATCATAGTTAAGGTAGATGCTCAGGTGATGTCTTTTGATACAGTTGAGCATAAGGAAATTGCAATTCTGGCAGATGATAACGGAATAAAATACTTCATGCCTGAAGGTACGGAAGAAAATTGTTTTAATGAGATTTTAGAAAAAAAGCATTTCGATGGATACTGCGACCAAGAAAAGATTCGGGATATAAATTTAAAAAAGCTTATCAATCATAATGTTTATGGAGCGATTTTCAGGGGTGATATTTTGATTGATTTTAAAGAAACAAAGATTTTTATTTCCAAAGAAATAATCGAAATAAGGGGTTTTTTGTACAACATGATCTCATTTGATGAGGAAGAAAGCTTGATACAAAACATTATCGATGATAATTTTAAATATAATAAGATATTATCTAAGAAATCTGAAGATAGATATGGCAGTATACAATACAATAGTTTCAGACTGTGGGGAAATGAAGGCAAATTTAGAGAACTGGAAAAACTCCTTCAAAAAGGAAGTGCTACAAATGCAACTATCTTATTGACGGGTGAAAGCGGAACAGGGAAGACATTTTTGGCAAGAGAAATACATAATTGCAGCAGAAGGAAGGATAAGCCATTTGTGCACATAAATTGTGCTGCTATTTCTTATTATCTTTTAGAAAGTGAGTTGTTTGGTTATGAAGAAGGCGCATTTACCGGAGCTAAAAAAGGTGGTAAAGAAGGACTATTTGATATGGCATTCGGAGGCACTTTATTTTTGGATGAAATAGGTGAAATACCTCTGACACTTCAGGGTAAATTGCTGGAAGTGATGCAAAGCAAGACGTATTACCGTGTAGGCGGTACTAAAAAGAGACAGGCTGATGTAAGATTTATTGCAGCAACTAATAAGGATCTTTCAGAAATGGTAAAGGAGAAGAGTTTCAGGGAGGATTTATATTATAGGATAAATGTATTTCCAATAGAGATACCTCCGCTTAGAGAAAGGTTAGATTGCATACATGCTATAATATCGGATATTCTGCCTGAAATATGTGAAAGACTTGAGATAGAACCTGTTTTAATAGGGCTTCAAACTTTGAAGAAAATCAAGGAATATCCATGGCCGGGGAATATACGAGAATTGGAGAATGTATTGGAAAAAGCTGCTATTTTATGCGATAAAAAAATAATACCTCCAGATGACATAGTTCTGCCTGAACATAATCAATTTGCATTAAAACCGATGACTTTAAAAGAATTAAAAGAAAATTGTGAGAAGCAAGCAATACGAAACGCTTTAGATTTATTTCATGGAGACAAATCTAAGGCGGCTCAGTATTTAGATATCGGAAGAACTGCTATTTTTGACAAGATAAAGAAATATGGTATCTTATATGAAGGGATGGAATAAAATGATTCTAGATAATATTAAAGATAGAATTGAAAACTTTCGAGGCAAAATAGGTATTTATTACATTGATTTGAATAGTGGTGAAAATTGCTATGCTGGAAATTGCGATGTTTTTTTAGCTTCTGGGTCAGTAAAAATCATCACACTTCTTGAAGCATTTAAATGGATAGAGGCGGACAAAGCAAGCAAAGACAGTAAATATATTCTCAAACATAGCGACTATATAGGTAATAAAGAAAAAAAAATAAAGACGTTTGGTGCCCTTGAATATATTCATGAAGGTACCGAATTAACATTGAAAGATTTATATAGTTTAAGTACTTCTGTGAGTGATAACATTGCTTTCAACATATTATTCAGAATGTTTGGGGAGGAAGAAATAAATAAAACTTTGGATATGCTAGGCTTTCCGAAGACTAGACTTCACAGGGCTATTTTTGACAGGGAAAAGATAGATGAGGGTGTAGAGAACTATGTTTCCATAAAAGAAATGGCAAGCTTGTTTTACAGAATGTATAAGGGGCAAATTATTTCAAACAGTGCAAGTTTCGAAATGCTTGAAATATTAAAAGAACATCAACAAAACAGTATAATACCTTATTACTTTGATGAAGAGCTTCCTATAGCTCATCAGACAGGTATAGATGATAATTCAATCATGGATATGGGTATTATTTATAGCGAAAATCCATTTGTTTTGTGTATGGCTGCTGAGGATTCTAACACAAGGAATGCAGAAAGTATAATGAGAGATATTACTCTTCTATGTTATAAAAATTCAAATAAATCCGTATAAGCGTACTTAATCCGGATTAACGGACTAGATAAATAATAATTGTGTAGATAATATGAGAATAAATGCTTAAATCTACACGATTTTTTTTTTAGAATGTTGGCACATTAATTGCTTATATGTTCATTGATATTAATTAAGATTTTTTTAACAATTATAGGAGGTTTTGAAATGGAAAGTGTAAAGAAAAAGAAGTTTAATATGCCTGATACCTTAATTATTGT
Source organism: Sedimentibacter sp. (assembly GCF_033447055.1). Classification (GTDB taxonomy): domain Bacteria; phylum Bacillota; class Clostridia; order Tissierellales; family Sedimentibacteraceae; genus Sedimentibacter. The sequence goes on along the minus strand of NZ_JAWQJF010000057.1, from coordinate 12,858 downwards.
AGCCGCTGTGGTTCTAGTTATGGCAATACTGTCATGGGTTATACCATCGGGTACATATGATTATCAAGATCAGGATGTTAACGGAAGAATTAGAAGCGTTGCTATTGATGGAACTTATCATGAAGTTGATAAGTCGGAAGTATCACCTACAGGTTTTTTAGGGCTATTCTCAGCTTTTTATAGAGGCTGTGTTGACGCTGCAGATATTATTTTTGTAATTTTATGCTGTTGTGGTACTTTTGGAGTAATGGTAAAAACAGGAGCCTTTCACTCTGGAATAGGCACATTGCTCAAACGTCTAGGAAATAAAGGATTGATCTTAGTACCTATACTTATGATAATTTTTGGTTTGGGCGGTTCTATTTTCGGTATGGCCAGTGAATTCTATGGGTTTTATCCACTTATTATCGGTTTAGGTATAGCAATGGGTTATGATGCAATGTTTGGATTTGCAGTTATAGCCTGTGGTGAGTTCATAGGTTTCATGGGTGCTACATTGAATCCATATACAGTTGGTGTAGCTCAGAATATTTCTCAAGTGGAATTATATTCCGGAACTTGGTACAGAGCGATTTGCTTAGCTGTATTTATGACAATTTCTATTGTTTATGTGCTTAGATATGCTAAAAAACTAACAAGAGATCCTAAATTATCGGTTGTTTATGGAGAAAAATCAATTCATGAATTTTCAGAAGGAGATTTGGATTCATATGAATTTACTACATCTGACTTATTAGTAATCATAGATATTGTTGTAACATTAGTGATTCTGATGTTAGGACTTATGAAATGGGGTTGGGATTATCCTCAGCTATGCGGGTTATTTTTAATCATGTCAATGGTTGGAGCCGGAATCAAGAAATGGTCACCAAACAAATGGTGTGAGGAGTTTATTGACAGTGCAAAAACAGTTGTTTGGGGCTGTATTCTTACTGGTGTTGCTAAGGGTATCGTAGTAGTTATGAAAGATGCTATGATTATGGATACAGTTATTTTTCATCTTTCAAATCTATTAAGAAATGCACCAAGCGGAATTTCAGCTCAATTGATGCTTATAGTTCAAACTTTAATAAATTTCTTTATTCCATCAGGTTCAGGTCAGGCAGTTGCTACAATGCCTATAATGTCTCAGCTTGCTGATCTTATCGGTGTATCTCGTCAAACAGCAGTACTTGCATTCCAGTTTGGGGATGGTTTATCAAACATTTTCTGGCCTACAGCGGATATCGTTATCATCTGCGGACTAGGTGGAATCAAACTTGAAAAGTGGTATAAATGGTTTACACCGTTGTTTTTGATGTTGCTTGCAGCTCAAATGATCATGCTTGAAATCGCAGTATTGATAGGATATTGATAATAAAAATAGATATATAAATATTAATGCCGAGTTCTTAACTTATTAAGTAGATGGGGCTCGGCAAAATACTATAATTTGGAGAATGATATGGATGTGGATAAAATAATCAAAAAATATGAGCTTGATAAGGAAATAATTAAAATAAGAAGACATATTCATCAAAATCCAGAGCTGTCTGAAATGGAAAATAAAACTGCAGAATATATTTGCCGAAAATTGGATGAATGGGGTATCGAATATATAGAAGGTGTTGCTGTCACCGGTGTAGTCGCAATTATTAGAGGTAATCAGCCTGGTAATACTGTTGCTGTTAGAGGTGATATGGATGCTTTACCAATTTATGAAGAAACTAATCTTGACTTTGCTTCTATAAACAAAGGCATAATGCATGCCTGCGGTCATGATTCTCATGTTTCTATTTTATTAATTACTGCAAGAATAATAAGTTTGTTAAAAGATGAATTAAAAGGAAATGTAAAATTCTTCTTTCAACCCGCTGAAGAAACTATAGGTGGAGCAGAAAGGATGATAAAAGAAGGATGTATGGAAAATCCTAAGGTGGATTATGTATTAGGGTTACACGTCGAACCCGCATATGATACCGGAACAGTTGGCATAAGGTATGGAAAAATGTATGCGGCATCTGACATGATAGATTTGAATATTAAAGGTAAAAGTGCCCATGGTGCTCATCCCAATGAAGGAATCGATACTATTGTAGTTGCAGCTAATATTATAAATACAGTGCAGACAGTAATAAGTAGAAATGTTTCTCCTTTAAACTCTGCAGTGTGTACTTTTGGAATGATAAAAGGTGGTACTGTCAGAAATCAAATTGCTGACTATACAAGGCTTGAAGGTATAATCAGAACTTTGGATCAAGAAACAAGATTAACCGTACGTGAACAAATTAGAGCAATTTGCGAGAGTATAGGTAAAGTAATGGGAGCGCAAATAGAATTCAATGTTACTGAAAGCTATAGTCCTCTTATTAATAATGATGAGGTTGCTAGAGTGGTAGAAAATAATGCGAAGCTTCTTATAGGTGAGAAAAATGTAGTATTGGAAGAATACCCTGATTTGAGTTGTGAGGATTTTTCATATTTTGCAATGAATAAACCTGCATGTTATTTTCATTTGGGTTGCTATAGTCCTCAAAATGGGCCTAGGGTAGACTTACACCATCCTCAATTTACTATTGATGAAAAATGCATGATTCTTGGTGTAAGACTTCAAGTTAAAAATGTTATCTCATTGCTTAACAAAGGAGTGTAAATTTAAAATATGTGTAATGAAAAAGGAAATTTGGTCAAATTAGTCGAAATAGACAATGACTTTATTATATATTTAAGATATGCAACCACGGATAATTTTACTGGTAAGAAGATATATAATTCAAATGAATGCTGGATAGATAAAAACACTGCGGAAATTTTAATAAAAGCTAAAAATATATTCAAGGTTGCAGGTTACAGAGTGAAAATCTGGGATGCATATAGGCCTATTAGTGCGCAGGCTAAATTTTGGGAAATAATGCCTAATAATGATTTTGTAGCAAGACCACCCGATATGAGTAAGATAAAAAAATTTAGACCAACTCATATGAATGGTCTATGCGTAGATATTACATTAACTGATTTAGACGGAAATGACATAGTTATGCCATCTGAGTTTGATGATATGACAGAAAGAGCTTCTCTGAGCTGTACAAAAACTTCCGAAGAAGGAAGAAAAAACGCGACATATATGAAAGAAGTTATGGAGAGCGTTGGCTTTTTAGCATATGAAAAAGAATGGTGGCATTTCTATGACGTAAGCACTAAACCCACACCGTTTATGGATTTTCAAATTTAGTAAAATTGAAAAAGTAATTTCTTATGATTTAGTGTAACAAAATTCGGCTGTCCAATTCGACAGCCGAATTTTGTACTTGTCTACATCTTTCATCTTTATAAAAAATTACTGTATTTTTACAGTCTTGTTATTTAAACTTTATATTCCTTCTTTAAGATTGTTTTGTAAACAAAAACATTAATGGAGGAAATTATGAAAAAGATATTATCTTATGTACTATGTTTGGCTATGATTGCAGCGTCTGTAACAGGTTGTGCATCTGTGGATGCCAAGACAATTGAACAACAAAAGCAAGAAGAAGCTGCAAATAAACTCAGCACTGAACTTGCATCAAAGACTGAATGGACTAAAAAACCTAAATACATATTTATGTTTATTGGTGACGGTATGAGTTTTCCTCAAGTAAACTCAGCTCAGGTGTATGAAGGAAATAACACTTATGGAGAAGTAACTACTGAATTACTAAACTTCACGCAGTTCCCTGTAGCAGGTGTGATGACTACTCAAGACTCAACATCATTTTGTCCTGACTCAGCATCAACTGCAACTTCTCTGGCAAGCGGTGTTAAAACACACAGCGGAACAATCGGTTTGAAAGTTGATAAAGAAACAGTTGCACCTACAATCACGGAACTTCTAAAAAAACAAAGAAACATGAAAATAGGGGTTGTATCAAATGTAACAATCAATCATGCAACTCCGGCAGCTTACTATTCACATGTAGTAACAAGAAATGATTACTATGATATTGCTATGCAAATGGCAAACTCAGGTTTTGATTACTTTGGAGGCGGTTCTATAAGCAAAGCAACGGGTGCTAATAAAGATCAAAAAAGCGCCTATGAAGTATTGGAAGAAAAAGGATACACAGTAGCTGACACAAAAGAAGAAATATTATCTCTCAACAAAAATTCTGGAAAAACATATGCTGTAAGCCCTGTTCTTCAAGACAGTGGTGCAATGCCATATGCAATTGATGCAAAACAAGGTGATTTGCAGCTTGCTGACTTCGTTAAAAAAGGTATTGATGTATTGGACAACAAAAACGGATTTTTCATGATGACTGAATCAGGAAAAATTGACTGGGCTTGTCATGCAAATGATGCAAAATCAGTTATTTCAGATGTGTTGGCTTTTGAAGATGCTATTCAGGTAGCAATAGATTTCGGTAAGAAACATCCATCAGAAACACTGATTATAGTAACTGCTGATCATGAAACAGGCGGAATGACAATCGGATATGCCGCAACTGGTTACAGCACAGCTTTTGACATATTGGACAATCAAAAAATGTCTTATGTAGCATTTAATGAACTAATTAAAGACATGAAAGAGCAAGACGCAGATGGTTTGACATTTGAAGAGGTTATGCCTGTAATTACTGAAAACTTTGGACTTGTTGTACCAAATGGAATTGACGAAAAAGCTGCGGGTTTGGAAATTAATCCTTTGGAAATGACAGGAGGAGAATATAAAAAGTTACAAGATGGTTTTGTTGAATCAATGAAAAAAGATAAAACTAAAAATGATGAAACATATATCCTTTATGGCGGATATGACCCATTGTCTGTATCAATCACACATATTTTAAACAATAAAGCTGGTATAGGCTGGACATCTTATTCTCATACAGGCCTTCCTGTTGGAGTGTTTGCAACTGTTGTTGGCGCAGATATATTCAACGGATCTTATGACAACACGGATGTGTTTAATAAATTAGTTAAATTGACAAAGATTAGTGTTAGTAAATAAATATACTGGTTTAAGGCTGGATAATCCAGCCTTTTTTTAAATGAAAGGGTGATATTTTGAAAAACATACTTTTTACAAACAAGAAAGAATTAATATTTATTGCCGTTTTTTTTCTTTTTATTTTTATTCTGGCAATAATTCCAACAGGATTTGAAAAACAAATATATGTAAATTCTGAAGGAGTTCGCGCAAAGGTAATTTCAGTTGACAATTCAGGGATGTATAAGACAGGCATGATTACGCAGGGAGGACAAAACTGTGAAATAGAAATAGAAACAGGTTCTCATAAAGGAGAAAATGTAAAAGGCGTCAACTTGTTTGTAGGTAAATATGAATTTGATAAGATTTTCAAAGAAGGCGACAAATCATGGGTGCTTCTTGAATTTGACAGTGAGGGCAATATTATATTTGCTAATATGATTGATTATTACAGAATAGATAAACAGATTTTTCTGATTGGATTGTTTGTACTTACTATCATTATATTTTCTGGATTTACGGGAGTACGTACATTATTGTCCTTTTCTTTTGCTGTGCTAAGCATATGGAAAATATTGATTCCTTTAATGTTAAAGGGGTATAATCCGCTGTTTGTAGGACTCATTGTGGGCAATGCCTTAACCGTTACAACACTGCTTTTGGTGGCAGGATTTACAAAAAAAGCATATGCGGCAATAATAAGTTCAATAGGATGTTCATTGATAACGGCATTCATAGCTGTAATATTTACACGCTATTTCAATATTGACGGTACTGTGATGCAATGGTCTGAATCATTGCTGTATGCAGGTTTTATGTCATTAGACCTAACATCAATATTCGAAGCAGGAGTTTATTTGGCTTGCTCCGGAGCTATACTTGACCTTGCAATAGACATATCTGCATCTTTAGAAGAAATAATTAAAAATAATCCTGGCATTACAAAAAAGAATTTGATAAAATCAGGTCTTACAATAGGCAAATCAGTTGTAGGAAGTCAGACTACAACTTTGCTTCTTGCATATATGGGAAGCTATATATCGGTGATGATGGTCTACATGGCTCAGGGAACTCCAATGATGAACATATTAAACTCCAAAGCAATATCTGCAGAAATACTTCATACCTTTGTGGGCTGCCTGGGTCTTGTCTTGGTTTCACCCTTAACATCTTTAATTTGCGGGTTCATGTATTACAAAAATAAATTTACAGAAAAATTTTTATAACAAGGGGACGGGGGTGTTGACAACAATATGACAACAACCCCGTCCCCTTGACACTTAAATATTTATATAAAAAATGTGTTTTGTGTAAATATTTTGTACAAATATATGATATTGACAAAAAAATCACAGACATAATGGCAAATTTCAGGTTAATTTTACGTAAAAAATATGTATGGAGATATATTAAATCAATGCATTTTAATGTAGATTTACACTACAAAAATAAATTTTACAATTTGTTTAAATAATGTATACAAAGTCATTATATAATTATATAATTATAGAAAATGAAAACAGTTACCGCAATATGATTGCATAAATGAATATTGGGTATACTAAATATTGAGCTTACCTTTTTGGGAGGTATTATGAAAAACAAAAACCAATTGATAGCTGCCATAGATATTGGATCTCATTCCTTGCGTATGAAAATAGTTGAAATGAATCTTAATTTTGAAGTTAAGATATTGGAAAATATAAGACGCAATATATCTCTTGGCAGAGATACATATGCAATGGGCAAAATCAGCTTTGATACACTTAATGAAACTTGTAAAATTTTAAAGGGATTTAAGCAGCTCATGACTGACTACAATATAACAACTTATGTAGCTGTTGCAACTAGCGCTGTACGTGAAGCAGCAAATAGAGATTTTATATTAGATCAAATTAAAATAAAAACTGGATTTCATATAAATGTAATCACTAATTCGGAAGAACGGTATTTGATTTTTAAGGCAATAAAAAATCAAATGAAAAATTACAGGCATTTGCGTGAAGAAAATTGTATAATTGTCGATATTGGCTCAGGGAGTATTCAAGTTTCAATGTATGATAATGATAAACTGATTTTAAGCAAAAACATTAAACTCGGTTTCTTGAGGATAAGGGAATTGCTTTCTGATTTACAAGGAAGAACATTGAATTTTCCTAAAATTATGGAGGAGTATATAGAAAGTAACATCGATAATTTAATGTTGTTTCATAACATTCGAACTTTTAAAAACTTGATTGTAATAGGAGGAGAAATAAAATTAATTAATACTCTATGCATTTCAGATAATAAGGCAGATTTTAACAAATATATCTTAAAAGAGGATTTCTTGCGCGTTTATAATGCGTTTTTATTTCTTTCTCCGCAATCAATAGTAAAGGATTATAAGATAACGCAGGAAAGCTCGGATATATTGCTGCCAACAATGATGATACTTAAAAAATTTCTTGATATTACTACAAATGATATGATATATACTCCAATGGTAACGCTTGTTGATGGCGTTGTTTCAGACGTAATTGAAAAAAGAAACCCAAATTCAACAAACGAACTTCAATGCGATATACTTTCACTGTGCCGTTTGATTGGAGAAAAATTTCAGTATCAAAAAAAACATGCTGAAGATGTAGAAAACAAATCGTTGATTTTATTTAATTCCTTAAAAAAATTACACGGTCTCAACAACAGGGAGAAATTTCTGCTTCAAATTGCAGCAATTCTTCATGATGTCGGGAAATATATAAGTTTCAATAAACATTACATAAATTCGTACAACGTGATTTTAGCTTCAGATATATTGGGTTTATCTGACAACGAAACAAAAATTGTAGCCAATGTTGCAAGATATCACAGCAGTGTCGTGCCTTCACACACCCATGAAAATTTCATTAGTTTAGATGAGCAAAGCAGAATAGTGGTATCAAAACTGGCTGCTATAATAAGAATAGCAGATGCACTTGATAGAAGCCATAAACAAAAGATTAAGGACATGACCGTAACATATAATGGCAATATTGTTATCATTAACGTTGCTTCTTCTGATGATGTATTGCTGGAACAGTGGACTTTTGAAATGAAATCTGAATTTTTCAGAGAAGTCTTTGGGGTATCTGCCATATTAAAAGTAAAGAAGGTTGCTTCAGATGTATAATTTAGATATTAATATAAACAACACAGAATTATTTATTAACAGAGAATTAAGCTGGTTAGAGTTTAATGAAAGGGTACTTCAGGAAGCAAGGGATAAAAACAATCCCTTGTTTGAACGCTTTAAATTTCTATCGATAACGAGTTCTAATTTAGATGAATTTTTTATGGTAAGAGTGGGTTCTATCAAAGAACAGGTTAACTCAGATATTAATAAAAAGGATTATTCCGGACTTTCTAATAAACAGCAGCTAAAACTTATATCGCTCAGAGCGCATAAAATGGTGAATTTACAATATACAATTTTAAACAGAGTTCTTATTCCTAATCTTAAAAAAAATAATATTAATTTTCTTAAAAAAGAAGAATTAGATGAAAATCAAAAGTCTTTTTTGCTACATTATTTTCACAGCACAGTTTTTCCGGTATTAACTCCTATGGCTGTTGATGCAAGCAGGCCCTTTCCCTTAATCAGGAACAAGAGTTTAAATATTGGCGTAATTCTCAAAGATAGCGAAAGAGAAGATCAAACCGTATTTGCGACTGTCCAGGTTCCTTCTGTTCTGCCGAGAATGGTGCATCTTACGACCTGTGACAGCAGCGTTGAAAATAAAAGTTTTATTTTTCTTGAAGAAGTAATAACAATGTTTTTAAAATATCTTTTTAATGGACAAGAAATAATCTGCGCACACCCTTACAGAATTACCAGGAATGCAGATTTGGAATATGACGAAGATGATGCTGAAGACCTATTGGCAGAAATCAAAAGTTCGCTGAAGAAAAGGCAATGGGGAGTTGCCATAAGGCTCGAGGTTGATTCATCCATGGATTCAAGAATGTTGGATTTTTTGCAGACTACCTTAAATATTCATGAGAAAGATGTATATTATATCAAAGGTCCCTTGGATCTGTCTTTTTTCATGAAATTATCTTCATTGGAAGGATATGAAGAGTTAAAATATAATTGCTATAAACCTCAAACTCCTTGTAATCTACTGGGTTATGATGATATATTTGAGGCAATCAAAGAAAAAGATATATTTTTAATGCATCCTTATGAGTCTTTTGATCCTGTTATTGAATTTGTGAATAGAGCTTCCATGGACCCCAATGTGCTTGCGATTAAGCAAACTTTATATAGGGTGAGCGGGGATTCTCCAATAGTTAAAATGTTGGCACAGGCAGCAGAAAATGGAAAGCAGGTAATGGTCCTGGTGGAAGTAAAAGCAAGATTTGATGAAGAGAACAATATTCTCTGGGCAAAGAAATTAGAGCAGGCAGGATGTCATGTTATTTACGGGATTAAGGGCTTAAAAACTCATTGTAAAATTACACTGGTCGTAAGGCGTGAAAGCGATGGAATAAAAAGATATGTGCATATGAGTACTGGTAACTATAACGATATTACTGCAAGAATGTATACAGATATGGGACTTTTCACCTGCAATGAACATTTTGGAGCAGATGCTTCTGCCCTTTTTAACATGCTTTCAGGTTACTCTGATGCACCTGTTTGGTTCAAATTTGAAATTGCACCATTAGGAATGAGGGGCAGATTTATTGAACTGATTGAAAATGAAAAGCAAAACGCTTTGCAGGGCAAGAAAGCACAGATAATAGCAAAAATGAATTCCTTGGTTGATCCGGAAATTATTATCAAGCTCTATGAGGCATCTTGTGCAGGAGTTAGAATCAATCTTATAGTCAGAGGAATTTGCAGTCTGCGCCCTGGAATAAAAGGAATCAGCGAAAACATTACTGTTATAAGCATAGTCGGTAGATTTCTGGAACACAGCAGAATTTATTATTTTTATAATAATGGAAATAAGGACATTTTTTTGTCTAGTGCTGACTGGATGCCGAGAAATCTGAACAAGAGGGTCGAGCTTCTTTTTCCTGTTGAAAACAGCGATATAAAAAAAAGAATAATAAATACACTTAATATTGAACTGAACAATACAGTCAAGGCAAGAATTTCGGATGAAAATGGAATATATAAGTCAATTGATAAACGCGGAAAAAAAATTATCAATAGTCAGGATTATTTTTGTAGGCTTGCTGTTGAAGCAGCTGAGCAGTATAATGAAATAAATATTGTTACAAGCAATGGATATGATATTAATATAAGTTCTAAGGAGTGACTGTATTGGAAGAAAATGTAGCAATTATCGACTTGGGTTCAAACTCAGTAAGAATATTAGTAATAAAAATTAATTTCAACAGTTCCTATAAAATGATTGACCAATTCAAAGAAATGGTTCGTCTGAGCGAAGGCATGTGGGAAGATAACTTGCTGAAAGAAACTGCTATTGAGAGAACAATTGCGGCATTAAAACAGTTTAAAAATATCCTTAAATCTCACAATGTTAATAAAACCATAGCCATTGCCACGGCTGCTGTAAGAAATTCAGTTAATGGCAAAGCATTTTTACAAAGAGTATATTCGGAAACCGAATTTAATTTTAACGTTATTTCAGGCGAGGAAGAAGCATATCTTGATTATCTGGGAGTAATAAATTCCATAGATATTGAAAACTGCATTATTATTGATACCGGTGGAGGAAGCACAGAATTAATTTTAGTTAAGGACAGAAAAGTTCAAAATTCAATCAGTATTCCTTATGGAGCAGTTACATTGACAGAAATGTATCTGGATGGAGATGCATTAAAAGAAAATATAGTTAAAGCAGAGGAATTTATAAGAAGCATATATCAGCAAATATCTTGGCTCGATGAGGCAAATAATGTTGCTGTTGTTGGATTAGGAGGATCAATAAGAACTTTATCCAAAATTCATAAGAAAAAACATGGTTTTTTGAACCAGTCTATGCATAATTACAACATTGCATCTAAGGATATTCATGAAATGTATGATATAATAACAAGTTTGAAAAGCAACGAACTGAAAAATATACCGGGGCTTAAGAAGGAAAGAGCTGATATTATTGCAGGAGGGTTAATTCCTTTAAAAGTTTTATTGGATTTCATCGGATCTGACAGGTTGATTGTAAGCGGTAACGGGCTTAGAGAAGGCGCTTTTTTCAAGCATTATTTTGATAAATACAAGCTGAATGGCGAAATTGTCAATTCTGTTTTGCAGCACAGCATAGACAATGTATTGTTAAAATATGACGTTGATTTGCAGCACAGCTATCGAATAAGGAAACTGTCTCTTGATTTATATGACCAATTGGATTCTTTGCATCAACTTGACGGAAGTTATAGAAAATTGTTAGAAGTTGGCTCATTGCTGCATGATGTGGGTCTTCATATCGATTATTATGATCATCATTATCATGGATTTTATTTAGCCATAAATTCAAAAATCAATGGATTAAGTTACAGGGAGCTTGTGATATGCGCATTTATTGTTGGTATGCACAGAAACGAAGATTTCAAACAAGATTGGGCTGATTATTATCCTGTAATAAATCAGGACGATTATAATGCTATACAAAAGCTTAGCTTGTTTGTACGAATATCAGAGGAATTATGCAAATCACAAAACGGAAATATTAAAGAATTAAAATGCAGTATTAAAAAGAATAATGTAAACATTATTCCGATAAATTATGAATATAGTGGCATCGAATTGCCAACATATCTGCAAAGCGAAAAGGCCTTTAAGAAAATATTTTTCAGTAATATGAATGTAAAATCCGAGTAATGCACTGCATATGCTTCAACGCAAAAACCGCCAGTTAGAATTTTTTATAAATACATTTAAGTTCGATTTAGATTGAATGCTGTTTATGTAATCAAAAATAAAAAACCTAAGAAGGAAGTGAATTTAATGGATGTTATATTTGTCAGACATGGAAGAGCTGAAGACTTGAAGGATAAAAAGGATGATGCAAAAAGACAGTTAACCCCAAAAGGTAAAAAGGAGATCTTTAAGATTATTTCAGAAGCTAAAAAGAATCTCAAAGCAGACTATAAAATTTTGATTTGGACAAGTTCGGCACTAAGAGCAGAACAAACTGCACAGATAATTTCTGATGAACTTAATGCAGATACTATTTCATCCTTTGACTTTATCAAAGACGGCGATTATGATTCCTTGATAAAACAATTTGATAATGTTGATGAAAATTCAACTGTTTTTATTGTTGGTCACGAACCATACTTGAGCAGATGGAGCAAACTGATTTATAACGCTAGAATTTCTTTTAATAAAGGGACAATGGTTGGATTTGAAATGCAAAGCAGAAACCCTTACAAAGGTGAATTAATATGGATTATTCATTCAAATTTGCCTCATCATTTTGATTCGACTGATAAATCTAACAATGATGAACTTACATTAAAGAAGTTTAAGCAAATGATGGTTGATATCTTGAATGAAATTACAGATATGCAGAAATTGTATCTGGAAATGCCTGATGATATTGAATTTGCACATCAAATAAGGGTGAAAATTCGCCAGCTTAGATCTTTGCTGTCTTTCATAAAACCGATTTTGTATGAACAGGATTATAAACAGAATCAAGAAAAATTAAAAGAAATAGCTAAGAGATTTTCATATATTCGTGAGATTGATGTTCTCATAGAACATTGGCAATCAATACTTGAAAAAAATTTAGATTTGGTAACGGATAAATCCGCATTGATGAAAGTGCTTAGTGATGAAAGAGAAAAAGAAAAATCCCTGCTGATTGAATATATATCACAAGGATTAATGAATGCTGATTTAAGCTGCATATTTACACAGATTATAGGGTGGGATGATAAAAAAGATATTTTGTTAAAAAGGTTTGTTTTAAAAAGAT
>NZ_JAWQJF010000056.1:0-18175 GCF_033447055.1 Sedimentibacter sp. | reverse complement strand
TATGCTTTGTCAAAAAGAGAGGATATTAATTTAGCAAATAATAAAATGCTTAAAACAAATCCAATTCCAATATAAAAAATCATTGATATTTGTAAATTCGATATCGCTCCAATCACAAATTCATACGCTCCTAAATACATTAGTATTATGGATGCACTTATACCTGGAATTATAGTACCAAATCCAATTATCGCTCCGTATATTATCACATAGAGAGGACTTGTCTGCACATTATTAATAGAATTTACTGCATTGCTTTCCATAAATGTTAGAAACAAAGTTAAAAACAGTGATATAAGGAATGGAACAAGATATTTCTGTTTGTACCCACGCCTATTTGCTTGTCTAATAACAGAAGGTACAGTCCCAAGCATAAGTCCGACAAAAGCATATCTGACTACAATTTCATGATATTTAAACAAATATTCTATAATTCTGCTGAATGCAAGCACTCCTACGATACCACCAATTCCCACAGGAATAAAATACACAAAATTCGCTTTAAAATCTTTGCTCATATGTGCTATGAAATTAGTAATTTTATCATACAATCCAAATATTACTGCTAAGGCTCCTCCGCTAACTCCCGGAGCAATAGCTCCTGCCCCCATTGCCAAACCTTTTAAAAAACCAGATATAAAATTCATCGTCCACACCTCTGGTTAATTATACCACCATATTAAATTATAAACAACCCCTTGAACCCCTTGAGGACAATCCTTTTAGGAACCCCTTGGTCCCCTTGGGGACGGTCCTTTTTTCCCCTTGGGGACGGTCCTTTTTGAGACCTTTTTACCCCTTGGGGACGGTCCTTTTTGAGACCTTTTTATTAATAAATTTTTCACATGAACATATTGACAAATATCAATATGTCAAATATAATGCACATATTTTTATTTAGCAATTTCCTTCATAAACATATTTAAGTGATTCTCTGGCAATTTCTGCTAAATGGTATACTTTGCTCACTTCTGTTGCACTTTTATCCTCCATTTTATAGCATGGGAAAAAGCGTGACAAATGAAGGGGGATGTTTGGATTGATTGATGCTATAAACTTTGACAAATGGAGGATTTCCTCTTCGCTGTCATTTTCGTCCGGAATTATTAGTGTTGTTACTTCTACATGGCTAAATTCTGCTGCGAACGCAATGAATTGCTTAACTGTCTCTAAATCTCCTCCAATTTTATCATAAAACTTTTCAGTAAAACCTTTAAGATCTATATTGAGAGCATCAACGAATGGCAGCAGTTCCTTAATAGGCTCCTTACAAAAACAGCCATTTGTTACAACTACATTTTTTAAATTGTTCTTTCTTGCCAACACAGCACAATCTCTCACATATTCATATCCTACAAGGGGTTCATTGTATGTGTATGCTATTCCAATGTTACCTCTTGGTACTAAATCAATGGCCGCATGGATTAAATCTTCCGGTTTTACATAGCGTGCATTTGCAGTTTCTTTTGATGCAAAAGAGATTTCATTATTTTGACAAAATGGGCATTTTAGATTGCATCCAAAACTACCTACAGACAATATTTTTTTGCCGGGATAAAAATTCTTAAGAGGCTTTTTTTCTATTGGATCAAGTGCAATGCTGGTGAGCATCCCGTAATTAATTGGTATAATTCGCCCGTTTACATTGCTTCTGGCTTTGCATAATCCGATTCGATTTTCATCTAAATTGCAATGATGGGGACAAACATTGCAAACTATATTGCTCATTTGTGTCTCACCACCTCAAATCTCTCCATTGAATAATTTTCATCCGGTGAAATACCGGCTTTTTTAAGAGCAATTGAAACCTGCTCTTCAGAGGTGGTTACGCCTTCAAGGTTTGGAAGCAATAGTCCTCTCCTGCCGCCTTTTCAACAATAACACCGTAACGCACAGGATTTAATTCATCCATTGAATTAATTGGCTCTGCTTCTCCCAGAACATCAACGCTGTAAACAATTCGAGGCAATTCTTCCTCAGTTACAGGATAAAAGCGAGGATCCTCAGCTCCTGCACTTATGGCATTTTGTATAATTTCATCAGCTATGCAGTCAGTTGTAGGTGTTATTGTGCCAATGCATCCTCGAAGCTGCCCATCCATTTTTAATGATACAAACACACCTGAACGTTTTTTCAATAAGTCAGCATCCAATTCTTGAGTTTTTTTAATTCTTTTATGTTTTATTACGTAGCTTTCAAGTGATTGCCGAGCAAGCCGTACATAGCTGTCTTCTTCATTTTTTAGTGCATCAATGCGATTTTGTTCGTTTGTTTTGTACGTTTCATCAAAATGTCTTGTTTTGTCATTGGCAATTAAAGTGTATTCTGATACAGCATAACCAACTCCAAATGGTCCTTCGTATGATAAAAGTTCTGACTCTACAGATTTTCCGTCAAGAGCGCCTGCCATTATTATAAATGACCTCAGTCCGCACTCTGCAGCTGATTCGCAAAATTCTTCATCAAATTTAAGAAATTCTAAAAAATCGCCTTTTTTCATAGCAGCGGTAATTTCGCGGTCAAAAATTACACCTTCTTCTTTGTATCCGTAAGGGCCTTCTTCTTTTAACATATGGGACAAATCTCCGCTTGCTATAAATACAATTTTCTTATCACTTTCATCAGCTGCCTCACCTATGCATTTTCCAAAGCGGTAATGTTCTATGTATGACAGCCCTGATATGGATATACGCACAAGCTTATAATCATTGTAATATTTGTTTACAAAATACAGAGGGACCATCGTTCCATGGTCTAATGACTTATTTTTTTCTCCCCATGTTCCGGCAGGAATATTATTTTCTTCTGCCAGTGTGGATAATTTTTTAATAAAATCCGTGTCATATTCAACTTCAATGCTCACTTGTTCTTGTCCAAATTCTCTGAAATTTCCCTTGGCTCCTCTTCCCGGAGATATGTGAATATAATCTGAATACATTATTGAATGAGGAGTAGTTAATACAATGGTATCCGGTTTAATTTCTGCAATAAGCTTTGCAATTTTTTCATAAGCATCGATTGTTTTTTGAATTTTCATCTCTTGTCCGCCGCCTATTTTAGGAACAATCAGCGGAGGATGAGGAACAATAAACGTTTTTATTATTGGCACTTTATCACTCCTTCATAAAAGTAAAATTTATTTTTTTTGCATTTTTGATGCTTTTTTGAATATTAAAAATCCTACGATGAACATTAAGCTTATGAATGCTACGCCGGTTTTGGAATTGCCGCTCAATTGAGTAGTTATTCCCATGAGCATTGTTCCGGTAAACGATGCACCTTTTCCGAAAATATCAAAGAAACCGAAATATTCACTGGACTTTTCCTTAGGTATTATTTTTGCAAAATATGAACGTGAAAGAGCTTGTATGGCTCCCTGGAACATGGCAACACAAACAGCCAAGAACCAAAATTCCCACGCTTTGTCAAGCTGCAGAGCAAAAATTGCAATTAAGAAATATCCTGCAATGCTAAATCCTATTAAATTCTCTGTCTTGAATTTTTTAGACAATTTTCCGAAAAGAATAGCAAAAGGAAACGCTACAACTTGTGTCAATAAAAGGGCAAACAATAAATTATTGTCGCTAATGCCAACATCTTTTCCATAAGATGTAGCCATCTCAATAATAGTATAAACTCCGTCTATATAAAAGAAGAAAGCAAGCAGAAATGTAAAAATTTCTTTTTCTTTTTTAATATCCTTAAATGTTCTCCCAAGTCTTTTAAATGCATTGCTTAATGCATTGCTTTTTACTTCCACATAATGCAATTGTTTATAATTTTTAAGAAGAGGAATTGTGATTAATAGCCACCACATCGCATTCAACACAAATGCTATGCCCGTTGCAAAGGATGAAGTTATTGACAGCTTTTCGGCAGACAATATTAACAGCAAGCTTGCTACAAAAGGAACGCAACTTCCAATATAACCCCACGCGTATCCAAGTGAAGATAACAAGTCCATTCTTTCATCACTTGTTACATCAGGAAGCATTGCATCATAAAAAATAAGACTTCCGGAAACTCCTACCTTCGCCACTATGAATACAGCGAGAAAAACAATCCATGATAACGGAAGGGATAAAGAAGCACATCCAAGCACTCCTAGCATTAAAAACAAGGTGAACAAAGGTCTTTTATATCCCTTTGTATCTGCCAAAGTTCCTAATATAGGTCCTAATACTGCTACAATCAACGTAGAAATTGAAATCGCATAACCCCAATAAGCAGTAGAATTTGCTGCAGAGACACCGTTTGACTGCGCAATGTTTTTAAAATAAATCGGTATAATGGTTGATACGAGCATGATGAAGGCTGAATTTCCAACATCATATAAAATCCAATACTTTTCAAGCTTTGTTAATTTATTTCTAAATTTACCCATAGCCACACCAATCCTAATTATTTATTTTTATAAACCTATTCAAAATTTCTATTAAAACGCTCATTAATTTGTTCATCTTTTTTTATGTTCTTATAGTATTCATTTATCAATGTACCTGTTGGCTCAACAGCTTTATTATATAAGTTCATTAAATTTTCACTTATTGCCTTGCTTGCTTCTTCCGGCTCATATTTCATTATTAGTCCAATCATGCCTTCGTAATTGCCTGAAATTTTAAGCGCTGCGATAAGAAGAGATCTTTTTATGCGTCCTGGTGCAACCAGAAGGTTTAAATAAAATTTCATAGATTTTAATGCTTTCAATATTTTATCCTTGTCGGTACGCTCAAAAAACATTGAAATGCACTGTGCATAATCTTCTTTTGGAATAATGTGAGCAGTTGGTTTAAAAACTAAAGGGTTTAAATTATTTTTTATCATCAACGCTCTATCAAATTCTGTTTCTATTTCACTGTGAGAAAGTCCGTTTTCTTTTTGATTTATATATGGATGGCACTCGCTGTCAAGCATATAATGGCATATAAATCCCATAATATATGCACATGCAGCATCCGAACAATCACAATTATTTATGATTTCTTTAGATCTTTCAAAAAAAGCATCTGCATTTCTGCTGTGTATTTCATGTCCTATTTTGCTTATATCATTGGATTTTAAAGGTTCATAATAGAATAAAATGTCCGGTCCGTGAAGACCAATGTTAAACAAATCAATATTTTCATCAATTATTTTTTTCAAGTCTTCATCTAATGTATTTAAAACTTCTTTGCCAAATGTATAATGAGCATAAGTAGTTGGCATATTCCCCTCCATCCATTCATTCATTGATTAATTATCAATACAATAATATCACAAAAGTTATGCCACGTAAATCAAAAAGAAGATATAGAATTTATCTATATCTCCTCTTGATGACGAAGAGTCCATTAAGACGCCGTTATTCCTTTTTCTTTTTCCAAAGCTAGAAGTTTTTCTTTCATATCCAAACCACCGGCATAACCTACCAAGCTGCCATTTGAACCAATAACTCTGTGACATGGAATGAAAATAATAATTGGATTTTTGTTGTTTGCCATCCCAACAGCACGAAAAGCTTTTGGATTTCCAACTGCTTCAGCAATTTGTTTGTAACTTCTTGTCTCTGCATATGGAATTTTGCAAAGTGCTGTCCAAACTTTTTTTTGGAATTCTGTGCCTTCTGGATTTAGAGGTAAATCAAATGCTGTTCGTGTACCATTTAAGTATTCATTTAATTGATTAGCTGCATTGTTGATGAGTTTTGTTTCACACACATTCATATTAGCAATATTGAAATTATCTGCAAAATCCATATTTGTTATTTCAATACCGTTGTCTATAACTGCAACCTGACCAATTATTGTATTGTAAACAAATACATTTTTCAAAATACACCCCCTTAATCAACTTCTCTGAAAGTAATGCTCCCATTTTTCATTTCATCTACTATTGCAAGGCTTTTAAGGTTGTAACCTTCTTCTCTAAGAATCTTCCCGCCTTTTTGAAATCCTTTCTCTATGGCAATTCCTATACCTTTAACTTCGGCATTGCTTTGCTTTGCCATATCGATAAGACCTTTCATTGCATTTCCTTCTGCAAGAAAATCATCGATTATGAGAAGCTTGTCATTTGAATTTAAATATTTCTTGCTTATCATAATGTTGTATTCTTTATTTTTAGTATATGAAAAAACTTTCCCTACATATACATCTTTATCTAAATTTAAACTTTCAGTTTTCTTTGCAAAAACTACCGGCACTTTGAAAACCAATGCTGCCATTATTGCTATAGCAATTCCGCTTACTTCGATAGTTAGGATTTTTGTTATTTCTTGATCTTTAAAGAGCCTGTACATTTCTTCGCCCATCTCATAAAGAAACTGTGTATCAAGCTGATGATTAAGAAAGCTGTCCACTTTTAGTATGTTTCCTTCTCTAATCTCACCTTTTTCTATTATCATTTCTTTTAGTTTATCCATATCTATACCTTATCTTCCTAATTCATATTATATGTATTTCTAATATAATATAATAAAGAATATAAAATATCAACACTTCATTTTATTTTAAAAAAGTTGCTCCTCAACTCCGCTAGGGGGACCTATGTCCCCCTTCGGCGCAAAACTGCATTCGCATTTTTGCTGAGCACCCCCCCTTGACGGCAAGGACGTCCCGTCCTTTGCAATCCTCGTTTTTTATATAATAGGAAGAAAACTTTCCTATTATATAAAAAAATAATAGGCAATGCCTATTATTTCCATCCCATATTAATTAAATCTGAAAGTTCAATGTTTATTGTAGCAAGTAAATTTTCATGATTTAAATCACTTTTTTTATAGTTTAAAAAATAAATCGAATCATTATTATTGCAAGGAAGTTCAATTGTAATTTTATTTTCTTCATTGACCTTATTATCAAGTAACCCTCCGTGCAGTTCAACGATTGATTTAAACAAAAGAAAATCAATTTTATTTGCTTTAGCATATGTATCATTCAATTTGTCTTTTTCATTTATTTTTTTGTCTTCATTAGATACTGCTATTTCCACGCTATAATCTTTAGAATTTACACGCACAATTATAGTTTCACCTGGTTTCGATAACTTAATTGTTTCTGAAAGAATGTGTAAAACAACTCTTTCGATTTTTTCCGCATCGCATAAAATCACTTTTTCTTCTACATTAGAATCAAAAATGACATTCAGCTGTCTCTCATTAATTATGAAGGAACTGTTAAAAACAATACTTTCAACAACTTCTACAATATTCACATTACTTAAGTTCAAACTATATTGATTTGCTTCAATTCTCGTTAAATCCAATAAATTATTTATCAGTCTAGTTAGCCTTAAGCAATTTTGCTTCATTGAATTAATACTTTTATCAGTTTTTTCATCATTACCAAAAATGTATTTTTGATACATCTCCATAAGTTGGGCCGCCCCATATATAACATCTATGGGTATTATTAATTCATCATACAAGCTCAAAATAAATTCATCCTTAATTTCCTCGTCACGTACAAATAAACTATTCACATTAAACTCACTATCGCCCGAAGCAATACTAGTTGTATTTGCTTTAGCATCTTCATTTTTCAAATTAGGTAAAAAAGGTATCACTATGACTTCTTTTGAATTTTGCATAAACCAAACAGTCCCCCTTTCGTAAATTTTTCTTGTGTTTGTTTCATATATACCAAGTTTCCAAAAGTTAAAACACATATTTATCTAAAAATTAAATACTTAAGTATATTTTAAATAAAATTGTGCTGATTTTGTCGAAATCAAACAACAAATTGGGGTACAATTCTTAAAAAAAAGAAAACAATGGTAATAACTGATCCCATTGTTTCCTTGATTTACGAATTCATACATAGGCATGAATTAGGTTTTATTTTATTACACTTTTACCCATAAGATATTTGTCAACTTCTCTTGCTGCAAGTTTTCCTTCTTGAATAGCCCAAACCACTAAACTTTGACCTCTTCTCATATCACCTGCTGCAAATAATTTCTCAACATTTGTTTTGAAAAAGCCATATTCAGCTTTTATGTTGCTTCTTGAATCTCTTTCCAGTTTAAGTTCATCTATGACTGTATCTTCAGGTCCTAAAAATCCCATGGCTATAATAACAAGTTCTGCCTTCCAGATTTTTTCAGAACCGGGAATTTCTTTAGGTATAAATCTTCCCGATTCATCCTTCACCCAATTAACTTCAACTGTATGAACTTCTTTAACTTCACCGTTCTCATTTCCAACTATTTTTTTAGTAGCAATGTTATAGTTTCTTGGATCCTTTTTGTAAAGGCTTATAGCTTCTTCCTGACCATAATCTACTTTTAGCTTTTTAGGCCATTCAGGCCATGGATTTGATTCGTCATTTCTTTCATGAGGAGGTTCCGGCATTATTTCAAACTGGAACACACTTTTGCAGCCTTGTCGCATAGATGTTCCCACACAATCAGTTCCCGTGTCTCCTCCGCCAATTACAATTACATTTTTACCCTTGGCATTTAATGATTCAACTGATTCCTTGTTTATTTTCAAAACATTTTTAGTGCTGTTGGTTAGAAATTCAATAGCAGGGTAAACGCCTTTCAAATCTTTGCCTTCAACTTCCAACCCTCTTGCTTTTTTAGCTCCGCCGCAAAGTACAACCGCATCATTTCTGTCAAGCAATTCATTGGTTGTAATATCAGTACCTACTTCTACATTTAACACGAATTTAATTCCGGATTTTTTCATTAAATCAATACGTCTCTCAACTATTTTTTTATCCAGCTTCATATTTGGTATACCGTACATCATCAGTCCGCCTGGTCTATCTTCTCTTTCGTAAACCGTAACATCATGACCTACTGCATTTAAATAATACGCAGCTGACAATCCTGATGGTCCTGAACCAACAACAACGACTTTTTTCCCGGTTTCTTTGGGTTTTCTTACTTTTACCCAGCCTTCTTTAAAAGCTTTTTCAATTATTTCGTATTCTATGTCATGAATTGCAACAGGATCTAAAATATGACCTTCTGTACATGATCCTTCACAAGGTGCCGGACATACTCTCCCTGTGAATTCAGGAAACGGATTTGTTCTTGTCAGTGTTTTGTAAGCAAGTTCCCATTGACCTTTATAAACCAAATCATTCCATTCAGGTATTAAATTGTGCATGGGGCATCCAGCCACCATGCCATTTAAAACCACACCTCCCTGACAGAATGGAATTCCACAGTTCATGCACCTTGCTCCCTGGTTTTTCAATTCTTCTGTATCCATCGGCAATTTTATTTCATTCCAGTCTTTTATTCTATCTCTTGGATTTCGTTTTTTATGCTCTGTTCTTTCAAATTCTAAAAATCCGGTAGTTTTTCCCATTTATTGAACCTCCTATCCTTGATGTATGACTACTTTGCAGCATTTTCTTTTTTAGTATTATTATCTTTATCAACATTGCTGTATCTTTCATCGAATGCATAGCTTAATGCTTCATGTCCTTTTAGTCCTAAACTATATGCTTTTTCAATGTTTTCCATCATATGTTTATACTCGACAGGAATTATTTTAGTAAATATGTGAGAATAACTTTCCCAATTGTGAAGAATTCTTTTTCCTTGCTGACTGTCAGTATAATTCACATGTTTCTGAATCATTTCCTTTATTTCATCCATTTCCTTTTCAGAAGTTATGGCCTCAGTATTGGTTATTGAGCTGTTTAAACAATTTTCATCAAAGTCTAATACATATACTACACCGCCTGACATTCCAGCTGCAAAGTTCCTGCCTGTTTTTCCAAGTATTACAACTTTTCCTCCGGTCATATATTCACAGCCGTGATCGCCTACACCTTCTATAACTGCATTCATACCGCTGTTTCTTATGCAGAATCTCTCTCCAGCTTTACCGCTGATATAGGCTTCCCCTGATGTAGCTCCATAAAAAGTAGCATTTCCTATAATTATGTTGTTCTCAGGCACTATGTCGGAATCTTTAGGAGGATAAACTATAATTTTACCACCGGATAAACCCTTGCCAATGTAGTCGTTAGAATCACCTTCTAATTCAAGCGTCATTCCTTTAGGAATAAATGCACCAAAGCTTTGTCCGGCAGTACCTACAAATGTCAAATTTATAGTATCATCCTTAAGTCCGTTTTCTCCATATTGTTTTGAAATTTCACTTCCAATTATTGTTCCAACAACTCTGTCTGTGTTTTTAATTTTTAATTTCACACGAATTGGTTTTTGGTTTTCCAAAGCAGGTTTAACCATTTTAAGAAGTTTTTTCATATCCAAAGACTTGTCCAGCATATGGTTTTGTGTCTGAGTATTATATCTTCCTACTTCTGCTCCTGCAAACGGCTGATATAATATTTGTGACATATCTAAAGTTTTTGCCTTCCAATTGCTTATATCATCCTTTTGTTTTAATTTATCCGTGCGTCCAACCATTTCCTTTAATGTTCTGAAACCTAACTGAGCCATTATCTCTCTCAGTTCTCTAGCCATAAAACGCATGAAGTTTTCAACATATTCTGGTTTACCAGAGAAATTTTTCCTAAGTCTTTCATCCTGCGTAGCAACACCAACGGGACATGTGTTAAGGCTACAAACCCTCATCATTACGCAGCCCAATACAATAAGAGGTGTGGTAGCAAAACCGAATTCTTCTGCTCCTAACATAGCTGCTATTGCAATATCTCTGCCCGACAATAGTTTCCCATCAGTTTCAAGAGCAACTCTATCTCTTAAATTATTCAGCACAAGAGTTTGATGAGCTTCAGCTAGTCCAAGTTCCCATGGGAGTCCTGTATTTCTTATGCTTGTTCTTGAAGCAGCACCAGTACCTCCGTCATACCCGCTTATGAGGATAACATCTGCCTTTCCCTTAGCAAGTCCTGCAGCTACTGTTCCTACACCAGATTCTGATACCAATTTTACATTTATCCTTGCATACCTGTTGGCATTTTTTAAATCATGAATAAGTTCTCCAATATCTTCTATAGAATATATGTCATGATGAGGAGGAGGTGATATTAAAGTTACTCCAGGTGTTGAATGTCTTACCCTTGCAATTTCAGGATACACTTTTAATCCCGGAAGTTGTCCGCCTTCACCAGGCTTAGCTCCCTGTGCCATTTTAATTTGTATTTCTCTTGCATTTACTAAATAGTTGCTGGTTACACCAAAACGACCTGAAGCAACTTGTTTAATTGCACTGTTTTTACTATCGCCATTCTCCAATATTTTAAATCTTTCAGAATCTTCTCCGCCTTCTCCTGTGTTGCTTTTGCCTCCTAATCTGTTCATGGCAACGGCAAGGCATTCATGGGCTTCCTTGCTTAAAGAACCATATGACATCGCTCCGGTTTTAAATTTTTTAACAATTGAATCAACAGATTCTACTTCCTCTATAGGAATAGCTTCTTTGTGATTATAGTTAAAATCAAGGAGGTTTCTTAATGTATATATTTTTTCTTCATTAATTTTTTCAGAATATTGTTTGTATAAATTGTAATTTCCTTCTCTGCATGATTTTTGCAGCATATATATGGTTTCAGGATTATACATGTGAACTTCGCCTTCATCAAGACACTGAAAATATCCGCCAACTTCAAGAGTATCTGTATATGGTGAATTTTCATCATATGCACTTTCATGCCTCATTTGATTTTCAATTGCAATTTCTTCAAGACCGATTCCTTCCAGCCTTGATGGTGTCTTAGTAAAATATTTTTCAATTACTTCTTTTTTAATCCCTACTGCTTCAAATATTTGAGCACCATGATAACTCCTGATTGTAGAAATTCCCATTTTAGAAATAACTTTTAAAATTCCTTTTACCATTGCTTTTATATAATTATTTTTACCTTCTTCGTAACTGAGATTATTTAAAGCTCCGTTTTCAGCAAGATCCCTAATAGATTCAAATGCCAAATAAGGGTTTATTGCAGTTACTCCAAAACCTATAAGGGTACAGAAATGATGAACTTCTCTTGGTTCTCCTGATTCTAACACAATTCCTATATTTGTCCTTTTCTCCATTCTTGTAAGGTACTGATGAAGTCCTGATGAAGCTAAGAGTGCAGGAACTGCTGCAAAATCCTTATTTACTCCCCTGTCTGACAACAAAATTATGTTAGCACCTCTAATGATAGCTGTATCTGCTTCTGCAAATATTCTGTCCAAAGCTTTTTCCATTGCTTTTGGCCCTTCAGACACTTTGTAAATTATTGAAATAGTAGCAACTCTTAAATTATCATTATTTAAATTCTTAATAGTGTTAAGCTGTTCATTTGTGAGTATTGGATTGTCCAAAAACAAACTTGCTGAATTGTCTCCATTAGGATTTATTAAATTTCCGCTGTCCCCTAGACACATGCTTGTGGATGTTATAATATCTTCCCTTATGGCATCTATAGGAGGATTTGTAACTTGAGCAAAAAGTTGTTTAAAGTACAAATACAGCATTTGTGGTTTTTCAGACAGTACCGCTAAAGGTGAATCAATTCCCATTGAACCTACAGGTTCCTCACCTTCTATTGCTGTTGGCTGAATGCTTTTATTAATGTCTTCATAAGTGTAGCCAAAAGCTTTTTGCTGTTGTAAAAGGTCCTTCATTTTACTGCCTTTTTCTGATACAACCGGCAAATCGCTCAAATTTATTACATGCTTTTTATTCCATTCACCATATGGATGAAGAGTTGAAACATATTTTTTCAATTCATCATCTGTGATTATTCTTTTAGCATTGGTATCAATCAAAAGCATCTTTCCAGGCTCAAGACGTCCCTTGGATTTTATTTTATCATTATCTATATCAATTACTCCAACTTCTGAAGCTAATATAACCCTGTCATCCTTTGTAACATAATACCTTGAAGGTCTTAAACCATTTCTGTCTAGGATTCCTCCTATTATATCACCGTCAGTGAATGCCATGGCGGCAGGCCCGTCCCAAGCTTCCATCATGAAGTTGTTGAATTTATAAAATTCTCTCTTTTCCTTAGACATCACTTTATTTTTTCCCATGGTTCCGGAATCATCATCATTATTGATTCCTGCAAAGATCTGCCTGTTAAATATAAGAACTCAAGGCAATTATCAAACATAGAAGAGTCACTGCCTGATTCATCTATAATAGGAAATACTTTGTGAATGTTTTCAAAATAAGGAGATGTCATTCTTTTCTGTCTTGCATTCATCCAGTTAACATTGCCCCTGATTGTGTTGATTTCTCCGTTGTGAACTAAAAATCTGTTAGGATGAGCACGTTCCCAGCTTGGAAAAGTGTTTGTGCTGAACCTTGAATGAATCATTGCCAAAGCAGATTTAAATTCAAGATCAGAAAGATCCAAATAGAAATTTCTAAGCTGTTCAGATGTAAGCATACCTTTATAAACTAAAGTTTTAGAAGAAAGGCTTGCAAAATAAAATATTCCTCCATTTTGTTCACTCATAGGACCAATGGTTTTTTCTGCTCTTTTTCTAATTACATAAAGCTTTCTTTCAAAATTCATATAATCTGTTATGTTGTCATTCTTCTTAATAAAAACTTGAATAATTCTTGGCATTGAAGCTTTAGCTTTATCTCCTATTATAGCACCATCAACAGGCACATCTCTCCAGCCCAGAACTTCTTGTCCTTCTTCCGCAACAATATCGGTAAAAGTTTTCATTTGTATGCTTCTAAACTTATCATACTTATGGGCAAATATCATTCCTACCCCATAGTTTCCTTCTTCAGGTAATTCAAAATCCAAAACTTCACTTTCTCTTTTGAAAAAGTCATGAGGAATTTGAACTGTTATTCCAGCGCCATCTCCAGATTCATCTGAACCGCTGGCTCCTCTGTGGCTCATGTTTTCCAAAACTGTTAAAGCATCATCAACGATGTCGTAAGATTTTTCGCCATTTATATTAACAACAAATCCCATTCCACATGCATCGTGTTCAAATGCGGGATCATAAAGACCTTGCTTTTTAGGTGTTCCATAGTTATTCATAATGATCTCCCCTATCTTTTTAATCTTGGTTATAAATTGTTTTCTATTATAGTAGATTTTTTATAATCATACAAGCATTATTTTAATAATATGTAACATTTTTTTAGTTTAGATTGTAACATATATATTTTCGGCGCTTTTTCATTTGCATTTTCAATTTTAAGTTTAGAAAATCGACTTTTATTTCATTTTTGTAATATTTAAGACGTTAAACTTTTCTTTAAAATAAAATTTTAACATAATTTAACAATTCTATATTAATATTGCATATTTTTAAGAGTAATTCTATATAACAATATATATTATAATAATTGCATATTTAAAAAGTTGATAGACATAATCTAGTATTAAAAAAGTTGCTCCGCAACTCCGCTAGGGAAGAGAACCTTCCTCTTATATGAAAAAACCGATTAGGATATAATCCCAATCGGTTTTTTTGATGATTAATGGAGAATCAACAAAATAAAAACATCTAAAATTTAATTATTTTATACAAATATGGATATAGATTTTGAAATTTAAATTGAAAAAAAATTTTTTTTAAATAGTTTAATATTTATCATGCAATTTTCCTAAAGTTGTTGCAAAAGGACTAATATTAAAAAAAGCATAGCTACAAGGATATATTACATGTACCAGTTTACTGCTGAAGAGGGCCTGTTAATTTTTGCGGGTCCACCCATTTGGAATACTGCAGTTCATCGAAAAAGCCCAGCTTAATCCCGGCTTCCGGCAAGGATATGTCATTCTCGTAAGCATACTTTGCAACCATGGCTGCTTTTTCATAGCCTATGTATGGGTTAAGGGCCGTAACCAGCATCAGTGATTTCCTGCTGTTTTCCTTAAGCCTTTCAAGGTTTGGCTTTAGGCCTGCCATACAGTTTTTATTAAAGGACTCCATGGAGGATGCAAGCAGACTGGCAGATTCTATATATGCGGAAATCATTACCGGCATAAAAACATTCAGCTCGAAATTACCCTGTGACGCGGCAATACCCATAACAGTATCATTGCCCATAACCCTGACGCTCACCATGGTTACGGCTTCGCACTGAGTGGGATTCACCTTTCCTGGCATTATTGAGCTTCCAGGTTCATTTGAAGGAATAAAAATTTCTCCCAGGCCACATCTGGGCCCGCTGGCCAGCCATCTTACATCATTGGCGATTTTCATCATATCTACAGCCAGAGCCTTAAGGGCGCCGTGGGAAAATACCATGGCATCCTTAGATGAAAGACTGTGAAATTTATTTTCCGCAGTAACAAAATCTATTCCTGTAAGCTCACCTATTTTTCCCGCGGCTTTTTTACCGAAATCCTTATGAGAATTCAGCCCGGTTCCTACGGCTGTCCCCCCCAAGGCCAGCTCCTTCATTCCTTTCATAGACATTTCAAGCATTTGCCTGCTGTGAGCAAGCATGGAGCTCCATCCGCTTATTTCCTGACCTAGGGTAATGGGCACGGCGTCTTGAAGGTGTGTCCTTCCTGTTTTAATTACATCCGCATTCTCTTGCTCAAGCCTGTAAAGTGTTTCAGCCATCCTGTCCATAGCCGGAAAAAGCACGTCTCGCAATATTAGGCAGGCCGCTATATGCATAGCTGTAGGGAAGGTATCATTAGAGCTCTGTGATTTATTAACGTGGTCATTGGGATGAAGCAGTTTCTCCCCGGCAATTTCATTGCCTCTGTTGGCTATTACCTCATTAACATTCATATTAGACTGTGTTCCGCTTCCTGTCTGATAAACCACAAGAGGAAAATTTCCCTCAAGCTTCCCATCCAGTATTTCATCGCAGACACTGGCAATAAGCCGTGCCCTGTCCTTATCCAGCATTTCTAGAGCTTCATTGGTCAGGGCCGCAGCCTTTTTAAGTAGCGCAAAGGCCATAATTATTTCACACGGCATTTTTCCGCCGATTTTAAAATTCTCCAGGCTTCTTTCAGTTTGAGCGCCCCAATATTTGTCTGCCGGGACACGCACCTCACCCATGGTGTCCCTTTCTATTCTGTATTCCATGTTACCTCCATTTCGCCGCTAACTCCTCCTGCGGTAATTTTATTCTAATATTTTGAAAAAGGAATGGCAATAACCACTCCTCCAATATAGCCCTCTACAGTTAACAATACCTTTTGTTCTTAATTCCGTCAATCCATTTTTGGCCTTCGAAAATCTGCCTCCTTACCTCCGAAGGTGCCGTACCCCCAAAGGAAGTCCTTGCCTCCACGCAGGCCCTTATACTCAAATCCGGGAGCTTATCAGCAGAAAGCCATGGATCTATTGTTTTAAAATCATCTTTCTTAATAGCGTCAAAATCACAGTTATGATGCTCGCAATATTTCACCATTTTGCCTACAACCTCATGTGCCTGCCTGAAGGGAAATCCCAGCTTAACAAAATGTTCAGCAATGTCAGTGGCATTTAAAAATCCCCTGTTAAACTGTTTTTCTATCATATCAAGCCTGAACTCTGTTTTTTCAATCATGCCTGCTAGTATGGCCAGAGAATCACGCCAGGTATCGACAGCATCGAACATGCCTTCCTTATCCTCCTGAAAATCCTTGTTGTATGCAAGGGGTGTGCCCTTCATTACCGTAAACATCTGGACCATATCACCATAAACTCTCCCCACCTTGCCTCTCAGCAACTCCGCCATATCGGGATTTTTCTTCTGCGGCATAATGCTGCTTCCAGTGCAGAAGCTGTCATCAATGGCAATATAGCTGAATTCCTGTGAATTCCACCAAACAAACTCCTCTGCCATCCTGCTTATATGCATCATTGAAATCGAAGCCGCACTGAGAAATTCAAGAATGTAGTCCCTATCGCTTACACCGTCCATGGCATTTTCCGTAGGCGCTGTAAAGCCAAGCTCCTTTGCGGTCATATGCCTGTCTATGGGCAAAGTTGTCCCCGCCAAAGCACATGAACCCAATGGGCAATAGTTCATTCTTTCATAAGCATCCTCTAATCTCTGTATATCCCTTCTGAACATCTGAAAATAAGCCATAAGATAAAATCCCAGAGTTATTGGCTGAGCGTGCTGCATGTGGGTAAAACCTACGGTTATTTTATCCGCATATTTTTCAGCCTTTCCAAGCAATGCTTCCTCAAGCTTTATAAGATTGTTCCTTATTACAAGGATTTCCTCCTTAAGATACATTCTTCCGTCAACCTGGCACTGGTCGTTTCTGCTTCTTGCCGTATGAAGCTTCTTGCCTGTATTCCCAAGCATGTCAATAAGTATGCCCTCAACAGCCATATGAATATCCTCCTGCTTAACGCTGAAGGCAACATTACCAGACTCTATCTCCTCTTTGATTTTCTCCAGTGCACCAATTATCTGAGTACTTTCATCCTCCGTTACAATTCCCTGCCTTGCAAGCATCCTAACATGAGCTATGCTCCCCCTTATATCACAGGCGTAAAGCCTGTTGTCAAAGGTTATGGATGCATTGAATTTTTCAACAATTTCATCCATGCCCTTTTCAAATCTTCCGCTCCATAAATTTGCCATTATTTAATTTCCTCCATATATTTGTACATTTCTTCACCGGTGGCATACCACACATTGCCCTTTTCTCCAATATACTCTAATATATCTTCCAATATTTTAATCCTGGCAGGGTTCCCTATAGTCTGAGGCTCAAGCTGAAGCACGTAGCATAAGCCGTAATTATAAAAGCCTTCAAATTCCTCCTTCCAGTTGTGCAGTACCCCCGAATAGTTTGCTATCCTTCCCTGGCCTACTGGAAATGCCGGAGTATAGTTAAATGCAAAATACGGCAAATCATACAAAGCCCAATGCACAGGTATTTGAAGAACAGACATGCCATTTCCCAGGTCCATGGAATACGGCCTGTCATCATCGGACAAATCACTGGAATATTTCATTCCGCAGCTCCGTGCTATACGCAACGTATCCATCGTAAGCTCCCCTACTGGAGCTCTGAATCCAAGAGGCTTTTTACCGATTATTTTTTCAAGGGACCTTACCCCCTGCATTATATCCTGCTTTTGCTTATCTTCGCCTACAAGTCCAAAATTAATGTAATCATAGCCGCTGCACGCTATCTCATGACCTCGCGAAACAATATTTCTGATATGGCTTTCATATATTTCCGCCACTTTACCGGGAACAAAAAACGTTGCCTTAATATTTTTCCGGTCAAGAACATCCAGTACACGCTCTAATCCGTTTGTCATTCCATACTGCCCCATTGACAGTGTTTTCGGCTTA
Source organism: Sedimentibacter sp. (assembly GCF_033447055.1). GTDB lineage: Bacteria > Bacillota > Clostridia > Tissierellales > Sedimentibacteraceae > Sedimentibacter. The sequence continues at coordinate 12 of NZ_JAWQJF010000056.1, read as the reverse complement.
TCCTTGCATGTT
>NZ_JAWQJF010000055.1:0-25791 GCF_033447055.1 Sedimentibacter sp. | reverse complement strand
TAATAAACTAAGAAATTGCATAATCTTTTCATGATTTTGGAACAAATAACTAAATTTTTAGTCTATATAAATAGTACTTAATATGGGATCTTTAGGAGGACAGTTGAAAAATATTATAATGAAAATAACAGTCTTAGGACTTTGCATAGTCTTAGCAACTAACATGAATGTTGTTGCACACGCCAGTGTTCTTGATGCAATTACAGGAGAAACCACAGATGTTGAGGAAAATCAGGAAACTTCTGAAAATATGGGAACTTCAGATTTTACTTTTTCAGCAGAAACAATAGATACAAGCTATACATTTTCAGATATTGAAGAACATTGGGCTAAAAACTGGATAAATGAAGCTGTTGAATTAGGCTTTGTTTCAGGATACGAGGATGGTACATTTAAACCGGACAGAACTATAACAAGAGCTGAATTTTCAAAATTGTTAAACAATGCAATGCATATTGAAAATGCTGCAACATTAAATTTTTCTGATGTGAGCAAAAGCGACTGGTTTTATAATGAAGTGCAAAAATCTGTTGCTTCCGGATTCTTCTCAGGATATGAAAATAATACATTCAGGCCAAACAATCCAATAAGGCGTGAAGAAGTGGCAAAAGTTGTGAGCAACACCATAACTTCAGGAAATATTGATGGAGATGGAGCAACATTACTAAAGGATTACAGCACAATACAAGATTGGGCAAAACCAAGTGTCAACACTGTTTATAATAAGGGCTACATTCTTGGATATCCAGACGGAGTGTACATGCCTTCAAAAGCATTGACACGTGCTGAAGCTGTGAAAATTATTTATGAAATAATTGAGAATGAAAATATTGAACGTGGATTTAACATTACGAACTACAATGAATCATATACTAATGCTGTTGTGGTAGGAAATTTAAATATTTTAGATTCAGTTGGCTCAGGCAATGTATATTTAAAAAATGTAGTTGTTCTTGGTGATATTGTTATTTCTGCTGATAAAGTCAACACTGTTCAATTGACCGATGTAAAGGCAAAAAACATTATTGTGGAAAATGAGAACAATCCGGTTAAAATAGTGTGCAATAACAACATATCTATAGCAAAAACACAGCTTCCGTCAGTTGCAGTAATACAAAGGCTGGGAAGCAACATTAACATATAACAAAAGATGAGATTCTTCGTACTTCAGCCTCAGAATTTACACGTGTTAACCACACCACGATAAACGAATACTAATTGCGATTTTCCAAACTTTTTACTATAATAATTTTATGGCACGAGTTCGCCTGTCATTGTCACAAAGAGGTCGACTCAGAATTTGAGATTATCCCTATTGCAGAACCACGGATTGTCTTTGAAAGACGTATAGCAATGTAGCCAATAAATAGGGATAGCGCCATTAATATTTAGCATTTAAGGAGAATCTTATGCAAACAGTTTATGAGCGTTGTTGTGGTATTGATGTTCACAAAAAACTTATTGTAGCTTGCTTTAGAAACGGGAAAAAAGCAGAGCTTCGTAAGTTTGATACTTTAACTAGTAGTATCAAAGAGCTAGGTAATTGGCTCCTTGAAAACAAGTGTCAGATGGTAGCCATGGAAAGCACAGGTGCTTATTGGAAACATATCTACAACATATTAGAGTTACTAGATATAGATGTTATGGTAGTTAATGCACACCATATGAAAAATGTTCCTGGTCGCAAAACCGATGCAAAAGATGCAGAATGGATTGCTGACTTACTTCAACATGGTTTGTTAAAGGCAAGTTACATTCCAAGTAAGGAACAACGCGAAATACGTGATGTTGTACGCTACCGTAAAAGCCTTATTGGAGAAAGAGCTAGAGAGATTAACCGTTTGGAAAAAACTCTAGAAGGCGCTAACATTAAATTGAGTTCTTATGTTTCTGATTTAAATGGTGTTAGCAGCCGCAACTTATTAAATCAAGCTATAGAAGGAGAAGTAACTCCAGATAATATTGGAGATTTAATTCATTCATCTATGCAAGAAAAAGTTCCTATTCTTCTTAAAGCAATGGATGGTGTATTAACGCCAATCCAAAAGAAACTTGTTAGAGCTATTCTAGACCATATTGATGATATGACTAGACGTATCAAAGATCTTGATGACATCACAAGAATTTAGGTAATGATTATTACACAAAATTCAACACAGAAGCAAAAGCAAAATATTATTTAAAAAAACTACAAGAATTAGGCACGTCAGTTCCCGTTTCGTTGGCCACTGCCTAAATTATATAAAAATTTACGTTGTTATGGGTACTTATTTAATTACCCTTAGTTAAATTTACCCTTCGCTAGGGTTGTATTCATAACAACAATGACAGATTAAGTGCAATGGGGACAATCCCCATTACACCACTAAAAAAAATGATTTGAATCGTTTTGATTCAAATCATTTTTTAATTATTCATTATTTAACGTTCACCATTAATTGAGTTTCAGATACTTTAGTGTGTTTTCAAATTCATAAAGGTTTAGTCCGTCTATGTTTGAATTTTTTACCGTTTCATCATCGTCATCGTCATTGATTCTTCTGTCTATCATCTGCAAGTAATAACTTTCCGTTTCTGCTTCCTTTGTTTGAACCATGTCATAATCATAAAATGTCAATGAACAAAATGCATTTTCCATTTCTGCATATTTTTCATCAATATCCTTAATTAGATATTTCCTTATTTCATCAATATTCACATTGTCAATTACAGTACTGCCGCTCCTACTGCTGATAACATAACAATATAAATTGTTTGCATTGTAATTTTCTTCATTATAAAGGTAATAATATTTGCGTTTTTTCATTTCATCTGAGTTAATAATTTTATATGCTATTTCATCTTTGTTTTTATCGAATGATTCATCGCCTTCAATTTTTTTCAACTTGTAATCCCTTATTATTACACTTCCGTCATTCATCAAATATGCTATGACAAGATCATTCATATAATAATATTCAAAATTATAGTTTTGATTTGAAATCAATTCCTTGTGAAGTTCTGTAATATTTGCAATGTTTTCTTTTTCAGTAAACACAGTTATGTTCCTGTTCTTCTGCCACTTTAAAAAATCATCAGAAGAGTTTAATTCTTCGTCGCTCAATTCATTTATATAATCAAAAATCCATCTGTCATTTCCCACATAGGCCATCCTAACATCTTCAACGTCTGGAACTGAGCTTTCATACCTGCTTGCAAATGCTACGGTACCTCCTGTTGCTGCAACAAATACTGCCATGCTTGCAGCAAATACTTTTATTGACAGCTTGTAAATCCTAAATGATTTTTCCATTATTGCAATTATAATATAATATGATAATATTGCCATCAATACAGATACAGTAATTTTACTTCCAATAGTGTTATCATAGGACATCACTGAAAAAGCAGCTGGGATTATTAAACTAACCAGCACTGATACAAAATATTTATATCCGTCAAACACAATGAAGTTGCCTGTATTTTCATTTTTTCTTTTTTTGAGACAATTGTAAATCAACAAAGTTATACCGATTAAAATTACCCCTAACAGCAGTAGGTATATAAAGTCTATTGATTTTTCCGAATATTCTACAAAATAAATATATTCCAATTTATAAACAGTATTTACAAAGTAATCCATGAGTACATTAGCGCTGAAACCAACTACTATATTTTCAAGTATTGTAAATACAAATAATATTATTAAATATATTATCAAGGGCAAACAAAAGTTAAAAATCGTCATTACTCCTGCCATCAAAGTGTTGCCTGTTAGAATTGAAGAAAGGGAAGCCAGAAATATTCCTGCAGCGAGCCAAGGAATAATAATTTTAAACGATTCAAGTATTTCATAGTCCAACCCTTGGAAAACAACTGGTAAAGCTATGAGCACCAATAAAAAGCCTGTAAAAACAATATTTGAAACAATATTAATTGTAATTTGTTCTCTGAAAGACACAGGTTTAGACTTATAATAAGCAAGTTTTGAATCATTATGAAGAAAACTGTTGTCTGTCAGGCAATTTAAAAATACAATTACAAATGTTTCTGCAATGCCAAACATTATAAAAAATCCCTCATCTGCCTTTAAGATATATGGTATCAATAAAGTTGTTACAAATATAATTACTGTTGACAGAAAAAACCAACTTTTTTTACCTTTAATGGAATTCATAAAAAGCGGCATAAAATTACTTCGATTATTTTTGTTCTGTTCCATATCCTGCACCTCCTAATTCTGTGATAAATATTTCTTCAAGACTCATGGATAGCTTATCAAACACTAAAACATTGTAATCACTTTCCAGACGCCTTTTAAAATCATCAGCATTTCCCGTTAATGTGCAAACATAAACACTTCCTATCCTGACGGATTTTATAATATTAAATTCAATATATTTTGAAAGGTCAAATTCACCCTCAACAGCAAATTGAACCCTTTTTATATCATCTTTCATCTTTTCAAGATTTTCTTCCTTGAGTATTTCTCCTTCATGCATTATTCCAACTTTATCACAAATATTGTCTAATTCTTTTAAGTCGTGTGATGAAATTATAACTGTCATTTCATTGTCCATAACCTCTTGTATTAAAATATCCCAAAATTTTCTTTTTATAACAGCATCAAGTCCATCTACTATTTCATCAAGCAACAACACTTTAGGTTGTGTTGAAATTGCCATAACAAAAGCAGCCTGTTTTTTCTGTCCTTTCGACATTTTATTTAAATTCTTATTTTTATCAATATTAAAATAATTGACAAGTTTATTGAATTTTTCTTCAGAAATATTTTTATACAATAGTTTCTCATAAGCAAACAGTTTATTTAATGTAAATTGATATGGAAAAAATAAGCTGTCCTGAACAAAATAAAAATCCTTTATTAATTCCGAATCTTCTTTTACTATATTTTCATCAAGAGAGATATTTCCTTGGTCTTGTTTGTAAATCATCATTATATGCTTTAAAAGAGTTGTTTTCCCGCAGCCGTTAGACCCTACCAACCCGTAAATCTGACCTGCTTCTGCATTTATGCTAACATTGCTTAAAACCTGAAAATCTCCAAATTTCTTGCTTAAATTATCTACTTTTAACATTGATTTCTACCCCCTGCCGACTAAATATTTTTTTAACCAATTCAATAATATTTTCATCTTTTAGACCAAGTTCTTTTAAAGATTTAATAGAATTTTCTAATTGTTCTTCCATATTTTTTGTATGTATGCTTCTAAGTTCATCTGCATTTTTTACAAAATTTCCTTTGCCCTTAACTGTATAAATGTAATTATCCAGCTCTAGAAACTTATACGATTTTTGGATAGTATTTGGATTGATTTTTAATAATGCAGCGAGCTCTCTCACTGATGGAAGCTGTTCATCAGGCTTAAGTGCTTTAGACAAAATTAATCTTGTCATTTCATCATAAATTTGTTCATAGATGGCTTTTGAACTATTATTATCAATTTTTATCAATTTAGCACCTCCCACTAAATGTTATTGCAAGCTACTTTACTGTTTACATAACTTTTTAATTCCCCTTCATATACTGCTTCAAGTTTCAAATTATTGTAGTCATCCGGCACAACCAATGATATTTCCTTTTTTATAGGAACAATACCCCACAACAAATAAGCTACAAAAGTTGAACATACATAATGATTTTCCCTGCTGAACGGTACATTTAAATACATAAAAAATAAATTTAAGAAACTGTACTTAAACTTATTAGGATCCTGTAAAAAGTTATTAAGCCTTTCCAATACTGTCTCGTACTCCTCATCTGTAATAGCTAGCTTGTAAATTTTACATTTTGTTTCAGGATACATCTTAAATATACCTTCATTTACTTCTTCTTTAACAAACCCTCCAACCAAAGGAAACCAAATTATTTTCCTTCCAAAACTATACATTGTTGAGCAGTCATCACTTAAAGAAATTGATATATGATTGTATGGTTTTTTTGATAAACGTTTAAGTGTTTTAGATATTATTGTATTAGTTTGAGTTAAAACTATATTTATTTCTTTCATAATTTTCTCCGTTATTAAAATCATTGTGTATTAATACACTTAATACAGTTATTGTATTGTACTGCATAATACAGTATGTGTCAAGTCAAATTTAAACTAAAAAAATAAAGCCAATAGAATTAGCATAAACTAATTTCATTGGCTTATAATAATGGTGCACCTGAGAGGAATCGAACCCCCGGCACATGCCTTAGGAGGGCACTGCTCTATCCTACTGAGCTACAGATGCACAATGTTGTAACTTATCTATTGAATACTACACTAATTTCAAATAATTGTCAATATTCATGTTCTTGGAATTACTTTACAAATTTTAATATTTGTGCCCATTCCTCTTTTTAGTACATTGTTCAAAATTCTAATCATAATGGTAAATTCTCTATAATATATTGCAAATGTAATTATCCAAGCAAATCAGTAAAAAATCTAATAATCCTTACAAATATATTTGCTTTTTCAATATTTTTATTTACTGTAGCATCCACTTGTCCAATTTCTTCATCATTTACATAAAAACTAATTGTTCCTATCTTATCCCCTTTAGACAAAGGTGCTTTTACAGATTCATTATATGATATTTTTGTACTTACTATGTCATCATTATTAACAAGTTTATTAAAATTCACTGCCGGATACACATCTATCTTTCCTTCTCTAGAACTTGGAATATAAACTTGATCAATCATTTTTGATACATCAACCAACTTTTGCATGTTGAAATTATTTCTACCATATTCCAATAATTCCTTAGTTTTTTCAACTCTTTCTTCATTAGTCTGTGCACCCATTACAATAGTAATAACCCTAAACTCCTCACCGCTTCCTGTTACAGGCAATGTAGTTACAAGACACAATCCTGCTTTGTCAGTATATCCTGTCTTTAGTCCATCTACTCCTTCAACAACTCCAAGTACCGGATTCGTAGCTACTTTACTAAAATTTCTTTCTGTCACTACAAGTTCTGGAAGCTTAGTAATTTCCAACAATTGAGGATATGCTTTCAAAATATGTCTCACAAGTTTGTAAATATCTGAAATAGACATATGATTTTGACCTGTTTCTTCATCATTAATAGGAAGTCCGTGAGGATTTACAAAACTTGCAGACAACAATCCAAGTTCAGATGCTTTAGAATTCATCATATTAACAAAATTGTCCTCAGTCTTACCAACATGTTCTGCTATTGCTGTGGCGCAGTCATTTCCGGACACTATAAGCATCCCCTTGACAAGCAAACTAAGTTTTACAGTTTCTCCTGACAATATTCCAAAATTACTGCCTTCTGTTGCAGCAGCATGTCCACTTATTACAACGTCATCATCCAAAGATATTTCACCGGATGTTACAGCATCCATCATTATAGTATAAGTCATTAGCTTAGTGATGCTGGCCAATGCCAACTGTTCATTTATATTATATTCATATATTATTTCACCGGTTTCCAAATCACCTAATAATGCACCCTTAATATTGTCGTTAATATTGATTTCACCAAATACTACAGTATTTGTAAACATAATAATAATCAAGCACAGTGACAGTATTTTTCTGATTTTTTTCATATGTTTCCTCCAATCTATCAATCTGTTATAAAGCAATTATATAATAATTCTAAAACAAATGCATTATTTAATTGAAAAAAATTGCTGTAAATTATGGAAAAACAATGAAAGTTAAAAGTTTTAATTAAATGATTCTTTGTAAAATCCAATTTTCAATATCACGATATACTGTTTCTCTGTCTAATTCGTTAATGATTTCATGCCTGTCATCTTTATAAAGCTTGAGCGACACATCTTTCATTCCTAGATTTTTAAAGTTATTATGCAATTTTATAACATCCTTGCCAAAGTTGCCTACAGGATCCTGTTCTCCGGATAAAAATATTATTGGCAATTCTTTTGGCATTTTATTTAAATTATTATTGTCATACAAATAAATCATTCCCTTGAACATATTGTAATATGAATTCAAAGTAAATATGAAATTAATTCTCTTATCATTTTTATAAGCATCTACAATTATTTCATCTTTGCTCAGCCAATCCACATTTGTTCTTGATGGTTCAAAATGCTTGTTGTTATTACCTATGGCGAGATTATTTACAAACTTGCTTCTGTATCTCCACCCCTTAAAAGCAGCAATAAATTTTGTAATCAACAGACCTGATTTTAATAAAGCATAGGGCTGGTGTCCTGTGCCAACAATTATAGCTCCGTCAATTCCCTGATTATATATTGTAATATATTGTCTTATTAAAAAAGATCCCATGCTGTGTCCTAATAAGAAATATGGAACGTCTCCATGCTGTTTTTTTATTAATTCCATCAATTTATGAATATCTTCTATGACTACTTTATTACCTTCACACTCACTAAAGAATCCACGATCATTTTCCGTTAATAAAGAAGATCCATGTCCTAAATGATCATTTCCAGCAACTAAAATTCCCTTGGCAGCAAGTGCATTTGCAAACTCATTATACCTGTCTATGTGCTCAAGCATCCCATGAGTAACTTGAAGAACTGCTTTTATTTCAACCTTAGGAACCCACTTAATTGCATGAATTTTTGTTTTTTTGTCAGCTGAATCATAATAAAACTCTTCTTTTTTTACCATTTAACCCTCCGTATTTATAACATATATATTATCATATTGCTGTTAAGGTCAATCGTCAACATATGTTTAATAAATTTAATTAATTACTTTTAATCTTGTATATAATAAGTTAAATATTTACATTTGTAAAAGTTTATACAAAGTTGTAACTGAAGACGGTGAAACAAAAGCTCAGATATGACAAAAGCATTTGCTGATATTAATAAACTTTCAAAAAAATGCAAATACAAGATGATGAAAAGGGTAAAATTTAAGCAATTCCCTTAAATTTTACCCTTTTTATTTTGTTAATAATTGTAATGTTATTTTTTCCATTCCTCTCATGTACGGCCTCAGAGCTTCCGGAATTGTTATTGTTCCATCTTCATTTTGATAATTTTCCAGAACTGCAGCAAATGTTCTTCCAACTGCAAGACCTGAACCGTTTAATGTGTGGATGAACTCTAATTTACCTTTGTTCATCGGTCTGTATTTTATGTTAGCTCTTCTTGCCTGAAAGTCTTCAAAGTTCGAGCATGAAGAAATTTCAACATACCTGTTGTAACTTGGCATCCAGACTTCCAAGTCATATGTTTTTGCTGAGCTAAAACCAATATCTCCTGTGCATAATTCAACAACTCTGTATGGAAGACCGAGTCCTTTTAATATTTCCTCAGCAAATCCAGTTAAGATTTCAAGTTGATTGTATGATTCTTCAGGTGTTGAATACATGACCATTTCTACTTTATCAAACTGATGATTTCTGATTAATCCTCTTGTATCTCTTCCAGCTGAGCCCACTTCGGCCCTGAAACATGGTGTATATGCCGTCATATATATTGGCAATTGAACTTCTTCTAAAACTTCATTTCTGTATATATTTGTAACCGGAACCTCTGCTGTAGGTATGAGATAATAATCTTTTTTATTTAATTTAAACATATCTTCCTCAAATTTGGGAAGTTGTCCTGTTCCTATCATACTTTCTCTGTTAACCATATATGGAGGAGCTATTTCAGTAAATCCATGATCTATTGTATGTTTGTCAAGCATGTATGCTGTTATTGCTCTTTCTAATCTTGCTCCCATTCCTTTAAACATAGCGAAACGAGTTCCTGTAATTTTTGTAGCTCTTTCAAAATCAAGTATTCCTAAATCAACTCCAAGATCCCAATGTGCCTTTACCTCAAACTCAAATTTTCTAGGTTCTCCCCACTTTCTTACTTCCATGTTGTCTAAATCTGAAGTTCCAACAATTATATCTGCATTAGGAGTATTTGGTATGCTTAAAAGTTCTTCTTCTATTTTAATATCTATTTCTTTAATACTTAGGTCTAAAATTTTAATTTTGTCTGCTAAATCCTTCATTTTACAAAGTATTTCGGTTACATTTTTTCCTTCTTTTTTTAAGTGAGGAACCTGCTTAGAAACCATTTTTTGCTCAGCTTTCATAGTTTCCGATTCGACAAGCTTTTCTCTTCTCAACCTATCTAATTCCAATATTTTATTTAGACTTAATTCAGGATTTCTTTTTTTTAATAATTTTTCAACTTCTTCCGGATTATTTCTTATTCTTCTAATATCCAGCATTTTAACCTCCATAAAATTTTGGCAAGGTTAACTAATGTATTGCAGGTGATATTATACATAATGCTTCTGATACTTCTTCAAGACTGTTGAAAATCATATGACCGTTGTTTTCAGGAACACAGATGCTATCTCCCTTTGATACAGTATAAACTTTATCACCTATGTGACAATCAATTGCACCACTCAACACATAAATACATTCTCTTGCCTCATTTATTATAGTATTCTCGCTAACCCATGTTTTAGGATTCAATTTAAACAAAAATGCCTCAAGGCTTGAATTTTTATCGCCTCTGTTCGCTAATGGTGTAATAAATTCTAATTCAACATTAATATTGCCAAACTTTACTTTTGTTCTTTCGTTTTTTAGTATTTCAACAACATTTTCTTCCGGCGTCTCCAAAAATAAAGAAGACATCGGTATTTCTAATGCTTCTGCTAATCTCTTTAAAACTGCAAGGGAAGGTGAAATTAAATCTCTTTCAATTTGTGATATGTAGCCTGAGGTTACATCAATTTTCTCAGATAACTCTACTATTGTTAAATTTTTACTTTTCCTGATATTTCTAATTTTTTTCCCAATCAATTTAATACCCTCATCATATTAATACTATCATCATTATTATACACCAAATAAGAATTATGTCACGTAAATATTTATTAAAAGAGTATAAATCTAGTAATTAATTAACATATAATTACAACATTAGGAAAAAATTATTGATAATTCAGACTAAAATTATTATTATTTATATTAAAATAAATTTAATATTTATAACATCAAATTTGAAATATTTTTTACTTTTATTAAAATTTATAATATGATATAATGTTCTATTAAATATTTTTATTATTTAATAACAGTATTTGTATCTTGTTCAAAAGGAGATATAAAATGATTGAATATAAAGACAAATATAAAGAAGAAAGCCAATACCTTGAAGAAATTATTAACTTGTTAAAATATAAATTAGAACTTGAAACAAACAATTTAGAAGAGCAGAAAGTTGATCTTATTGCTGCAAGAAAGGAAATGTGGGAAAATACTACCCATTCGTCTACTGATTTCGATAAGCTTTCAGACTTAAACCAATATTTAAGCGCACTGCAAGCTCAAACATTTACTTATGCAGAACTGGCAAAGAGCATATTAAAGTATGAAAAGATGCTTGACAACCCATATTTTTCAAGGATTGATTTTACTGAAGAAGGCTATGATGATACTGAAAAAATTTATATAGGACTTTTTAATTTAATGGACGAAGAAACCCATGAAATAAAAGTCTATGATTGGCGCGCGCCTATTTCCAGCGTATTCTACAGAAGTGAACCAGGTCCGGTTGAGTATACTGCTCCTGCAGGTGTAATAAAAGGTAAAGTATCTTTAAAAAGACAATATAAAATTACAAAAGGAAAAATGGAATATTTTTTTGACAGCAATATTAATATAGTTGATGAAATGCTTATGGAAGCCCGTTCAAAAAATATGACACCCAAAATGAAGACCATTGTTGAAACTATACAAAAGCAGCAAGATTTAATAATACGTGATTTAGATAATGATCTTCTTGTTGTCCAAGGAATTGCCGGAAGTGGAAAATCTTCTGTTGCTCTTCACAGAATAGCTTTTCTATTGTATCAAGGTCTGAATTTAAAGTTAAATGCCACAAATATAGTTGTGATTTCACCTAATCCCTTATTTTCAAAGTATATATCAAATGTATTGCCTGAACTTGGAGAAGATAATATTGATGAATTTACATTTGAAAATATATTTTCAAAGATGTATGAAAGTAAATTATTTATAAGAACAAAAAGTGAAACATTTGAAAATATTATTTGTGCTAAAACACAAGAAAAAAGAGATTTCTTAAGATCTTACAATGAATTTAAAGGATCTAAAGTTTTCATAAAAATTATAAACCGATTTATCTACTATTTCGAACATAAATTAATACAATTTGAAGATGTGTACTTTAATGGCGAAATTATTGAAACCCGCGATCTTCTCAAGGCTTTTTTATTAAACGGAAAATTAAATATGCCCACTGCAAAAAAGTTGAAAATTATCGAAAGCAGAATAATGGATAAAGTCCATGAAAGAAAACTAGCGCGTCGAAATAAAATTGAAAATGCTGTTAACAAAGCAAACCTTCATGAGTTTGAATCAAAATCTTTTACGAGGGTTCTTGCAGCAAAAGAAACTTCTGCCTTCGTAGAAAATTTGCATAAATTTACTGAATTTGACAGCTTTGAACTTTATAAAAAAATGTTCAGTGACAAAAAAATATTCAAAGATATAACCAAAGGCTTGATACTTCCTGAAAATATTGATGAAATTATTGATTACACCAATAAAGAACTCACAGATTCATACAACATTCCATATGCAGATGGCATTGGCCTCATGTATTTAAAAATTAAAGCTGAAGGGTGCGATTTATACAGCGGAATTAAACAGGTTATAGTAGATGAAGCTCAGGATTATTATCCAATGCATTATAATATCTTGAAAAACTTATTTAAAGACGCACGATTTACAATTGTCGGAGATGTAAATCAATCAGTTGAGAAGAAAAGTGACATATCGCTTTATGATGATATAATCTCTATATTTGATTTTAAGAAAAGTAGCAAATTATTTTTAAACAAAAGCTATAGAAATTCTTATGAAATAAGCAAATTCACTGAAAAACTTCTTGAAGAAAAAACGCACACGGAATATTTCAAGAGAAATGAAGAAGAACCAAGAACAATACATTGCAAAAACTTAAGTGATCTGGACAATAAAATTATTCAAGATATAGAGAAATATAAGTCTAAAGGTTTTGACTCAATTGCTATAATATGCAAAAATAGAAAGGAAGCTTCAGATCTCTATTTCAGATTAGCTGGAAAAATCGGTGTGAAACTAATTGATTACTTAGAAGAACAAAGTTTAACAGGAGTAATCATTGTGCCGGTATACCTTGCAAAAGGACTTGAATTTGATGCCGTTATGGTATATGGAACAGACAATATTAATTATAATACAGATTATGACAGAAAACTTTTATATGTTGCCTGCACAAGGGCACTTCACAGACTAACACTGTATTACACAGGAAAAATTACAAAGTATTTAAAATAGATTACTTAAAAACCACCAACATCATAACGAGTTGGTGGTTTTTTAAATAATTATTAAAAATTATTTTTAAGCGGGTGATGGGAATCGAACCCACACAGCCGGCTTGGGAAGCCGGAACTCTACCACTAAGCAACACCCGCAAATATAAGCTATTTGTAATTATATGACATAGCCGCAGAAAAATCAAGTCATATGACAAAAAAATATATTTTATTAACCAAGATAATCTTGCTTATCAGTCACATGCTCAGCTACTGTTTTTGAAGGAAGCTTTATTTTAAATATGCTTCCCTTGCCAATTTCACTTTCAACGCTTATTTTACCAAGAGTTTTTCCTGTAACTTCATCTTTAGAAAAGCTTGTTAGGTTAAAAAATTCATCACTTTAGTTTTATTTTTCTTCACATACTTGAAATATGTAAAATTTCAAGTAATATGATTCTTCTGCGGCCCAAAGAATAGGATGATCTGCAGCTTGTGTGCGGTATTCTAACTGACGAAGTCGTTTTTTTCCATCCTTTGCAGCAAGAGCAATTGTACTTTCAAACAGCTCCGGTGTCAAAAAGTGTGAGCAGGAACATGTAACCAAGTATCCTCCATCCTTTACTAGCTTCATTCCTCTTAGATTTATTTCTTTGTAGCCTTTTATTGCCTTCTTTAGTGAATCCCTTGATTTTGTAAATGCAGGAGGATCCAAAACAACTACATCAAACTTCTCACCGCTTTGTTCAAGTTGAGGAAGAAGATCAAAAACATCAGCTACTTGAAATTTTACAATATTTTCAAGTCCATTGAGTTTTGCATTTTCGTTGGCTTCCTCTATGGCGAGCTCGGACGCATCTACACCAAGCACGCTCCTAGCTCCTGCAATACCTGCATTCAATGCAAAAGAACCTGTATGCGTAAAGCAGTCCAAAACCTTTGCACCTTTGCACAATGGTTTTATTGCAGCACGATTCATTTTTTGATCAAGGAAAAATCCGGTTTTTTGACCATTTTCCACATCTACATAGTACCTAACACCATTTTCCACTATTTGAACTTTAGTATCAAATGGTTCACCAATAAATCCTTTTACAAGTTCCATACCTTCCTTAAGGCGCACTTTTGCATCACTACGTTCATAAACTCCTCGTATATGCATTCCTTCTTCTTCAAGTACTCGCTTAAGCAATTCAATTATTTTAATCTTAAAACGATCTATTCCAAGAGCAAGCGATTGAACTACTAAAATATCCGAATACTTATCAACTACAATTCCCGGCAAAAAATCAGCTTCACCAAATATTAACCTGCAGCTTGACATATCAATTATATTTTTTCTGTAATTTACACAATCTCTTACACGCTGTTCAATAAAAGCATCATCAATAACCTGATCTTTTCTGCGGCTCATTATTCTGATTGTTATTTTTGAATTTGTGTTGATAAAACCAGTTCCTAAAAAATAGCCATTAAACGCCTCTACTTTTACTAAACCACCATTTGTGAAATCACCATCTATTTTGTCTATTTCATTATCAAAAACCCATGCTCCTCCGTTATTTAAGGTTCTTCCTTCACCCTTTTTTAATGTAACTGTTACCATATTTTCTTTCTCTCCTTATATTTATGTATTATCCAATGTTATCTTAATCGGCAGGAGTCAGTAACTCTCCCTATATTGAATTTGCAGTCAAATAATCTCTTCTAAATTAATAACATTGTAGGCTAAATATATTAAAATGTAAAGCTGTTAATTATTCATTATTAAGTTGAAAACAAACTTTAGGAATAAATTGAATTTTTTATGTAACAATAATAAATATAGGTAATTTATCAACATATGAATGAGGAAATATACTAGAATGACAAGCTGTGAAGCCATTTGATATAAAAAACTAAAAAAAATGAGGTGTCCAATGGAAATCGTAAACTACTTTCCTGGAAGAGTAAGATTAAAAATAAACTCTCTATATAAAAATAAAGAACTGACACAAATAGTAAAGATATATATTTGTGAATTAGATGGAATTAAAAAAGCCAAAGCTAATGCTGTCACAGGAACAATTGCTTTGGAATATGACTCAAATAAGTTGAATATTAACACAATTAGAGATACTATCCTCGGCATTATAAGAAACGATATGTATTTAAAATACGTTAAGGAGCAATACAGCAGTTATTTAGAGGAAGAAGAAAAATTTCAAGCAGCAAAGAAAAAAATGCTTATTTTTGGATCCATATATATATTATACAAAGTTAAGCAGCACTTTTTTGGCAAATTCTTTATAAATCGAAACCTTTCTGTATTGCAAGCAGCTGCATTGGTTACCTTGATAAAAGGATACCCTCAATTAAAAAATACATATAAAAAGGTAATGACATATTTTCCAACTGACGCTGATAAGCTTCTTTTGGTTACAGGAACTTTATTAACTCTTTCAAGAGAAGGAAACAAAGGAACAATGCTTTTGTTCTTAAAGGCATTTACTGATGCATTACAATCTTTTTCTAAATTACAAATAGAACGAACTTTAATTGAAAGCAATATTGGCGATAACTCCTTTGTATGGTATAACCACAATGAGGAAGAGTTTCTTATTCCTCTAAAATCATTAGAACAGGATGACGAAGTAACTTTCTATGATAATGAAACAATATTAGTCGATGGAACAGTAATTGAAGGTTATGCATTAGTTAACAATATATATTATTCAGGCCAGCCTGAACTTAAAAAAATATCATATAATGACAATGTCCATGAAGGTATGATAGTTGTTTCCGGAAAAATTAAGGTTAAAGTCAACAATGTACCTAAGAAAATATTTAAAGCAGATGTCTTGCTGAATAATTTAGAAATAACTAAAGGTGTTAAAAGGTATCAACAGCGATCAATATATTATGCTTCAACTTTAGCATTAGGCAGCTTTGTAATAACAGGCAATTCACTAGCTCCTTTATCTGTTTTTCTGTTAATGACACCTTCTGCCACAAATGTTGCTTTGAATTCAGGATTAGCTAATTATTTAAAACTTTTAATGAGAAACAAAATAATGTTAAGAAACATTAATACTATTGAAAAAATTATTCATTCCAGAAGTATAGTATTTGATAAAACCGGTACATTAACTAACGGCATTTTGAAAATTGATGATATTGAAATATATAACAATTCATATACTCCGGAGGAAGTACTAAAAATTGCAGCTTTATGTGAAGGAAATATATATCACCCTGTTTCATCGGCACTTAAAAACTCAGCAAATACCAATGATATATTAAATACTGACACTGTTTATATACCATCTAAGGGCATTTTGGCAGACTACAATAATCATAGAGTTATTATAGGCAACGAAAATATGATGCTTGATGAAAATATAGACATTATATCTGCAGCAAACTTTGTTAATAAAGAAAATGATTATTATATACCAATTTATTTTGCAATAGACAATAAACTTACTGCAAGAATTATAATGACAGAAGAAATTGAAAATCACGCAAAGGAAGCAATTCAACAGTTAAAAAATTCAGGTTTTAGTGACATATCCATAATAAGCGGTGACTTAGAAAGAAATACTCTTAACATTGCGAACAAATTAAATATATCAAACTATGAAGGCAATTTGTCCATAACAGATAAACAAAATGTTATATATAATAAAAAACTTGATGAAACTGTCATTATGGTCGGAGATGGAATTAATGATTCATTAGCTATGAAAGAAGCTGATGTAAGTATTTCATTTATAAATAATGCTTATGAAGAAACATTGTTAAAATCTGATTGCATACTTTTGGAAAAAGATTTGATTCTGATTCCGAAACTAATAAATATTACTGAAAACAGCTACTATAGAATCCAAAGAAACATAGACTTCAGCAAGAATTACAATATTGCCTTTGGTTTGCTTGCAATGTTTGGATATTATGGGCCGTTCAGCGCTAAGAGCTTAAATACTTTGAATTCTATTATTGCTATAATAAATAGCTCAAGAATTTCTGCTAAGCCAACAAAAATTCACAATAAAAATGAGGTGATAAATTATGAAATTGTTTAAGTCGTTTACTCCAGAAAGTATATTAGTCGGACTTGGAATTACTGCTGTAATGTACCTGGTTACACCTATAATTAAAGATTTTGCCGATGATGTTAAGTCAAATAAAAAGGTGTTTACATACAGCAATGGCAATCAAAATAAGGTTGTATTTGATAAATATACTATGAAATAATTAATTCATAAAAAATAAAACCCTTGTTAGGGTTTTATTTTTTATGCTATTTCCATTGAATTCATAGGCTGTAATCTATTATTTACCAGTCTCGAAGCAAAATTTCTAAGATAGTCTAATCTTCCGATATAGCATGCCATAAATGATAATGCTACCCAATCAATCAATGTCAGAGGACACGTTCCAAATAATCCATTTGCTGATGGAATATATATACTTGCTAAAAGTGTAAGTACGGAAATAACAATAGCAGGTAAAATATATTTATTTTTGTTTGTGCTTTTTTCTCTGCAGTCAAAAACATGAAACATCTGATTTATTACAATACTAGCATAAGCTAAGGTTCTTGCTCTGACTAAATTTCCTGTTAATAGGTATGTTCCTGTAAACAACCCAAAGGTGCTTATTCCCATTAACAAACCTCTTGAAAGTATCTTTTTGAGAAGTTGTTTGTCAAATATACTTTTGCAAGCATCCCTTGGCGGTTCATTCATCACGTTTTCATTTGGAGAATCCAGTCCTAAAGCCAATGCCGGCACTCCCTCAGTCACAAGATTTATCATAAGTATCTGACTTGATATTAATGGGGATGGAAGTCTTAATAAAGATGCTGCAAGAACTGCTATAACAGACCCAATATTTCCTGATAAAACATACCTTAGAAATCTTTTAACATTTCCGCTTATTCCTCTACCCTCTTCAATTGCTTTAACAATAGTTGTAAAATTATCATCAGTTAAGACAATTGATGCAGTTTCTTTTGTTACATCAGTTCCTGACTTACCCATGGCAATCCCAATGTTTGCTTCCTTTATTGCAGGAGCATCGTTAATTCCGTCTCCAGTCATAGCAACTATATGTCCTTTATCTTTTAGTGCCCTTACAATTCTAAGCTTCTGTTTAGGTGAGGTTCTTGCAAAAATAACGACATCATCAATAATATCATTTAACTCTTTATCTGATAATTCATCTAATTCCTCTCCGGTAAGTATAATACTTTTTTCATCAAGCAAATTAAGCTGCTTGCCAATGGCAGCGGCAGTTTTTTTATGATCTCCCGTTATCATAATTACCTTAATACCTGCTTTGTAACATTTTATTATAGCTCTTTTAACTTCCGGTCTTGGAGGGTCTATTATACCCACAGTACCGATAAAAATCAGATTTTCCTCATCTACATTTTTATTATTAATATCTTTGTATGCAAAAGCTAATACCCGTAATGCATTTTCAGCCATATTATCGCAAGTATTAAAAATTAATTCTCTGTCTTTATTTGTTATTTCTCTAATTGATCCATTATCTAATATTTTAGTACATTTTGTCAGAACAACATCCACAGCACCTTTTACATTTAATGTATAATTGTCTGATGTGTCTTTACAGATTACAGTCATTTTTTTTAATTCAGAGTCAAAGGCTTCTTCCTTCACCCTCGTATAACATTTAAAATGATCTATTGACAGATTAAATTTTTTCGCTAAAACCATCAAGGCTGTCTCCGTAGCATCACCTAATAATTCTACTTCATTATTGTCATTCACACTCAACTGAGCATTATTGCACAGTGACGCAACTGTAATTAGTTGCATTAAATCCCTGTCTTCCATAGTATTAATTTTATAAAATAAATCTACGAATTCGCCATTTGATTTCATAGTATATTTCTTATTTAATGTCTGAATTTCTGTTACCGTCATTGTACCGGTTGTCAATGTACCGGTTTTATCTGTACATATTACATCAGCGCAGCTTAATGTTTCAACACTTGGCAATTCCTTTACTATAGCACCTTTGGATGCCATTCGCTGCACCCCAAAAGCTAACGAAATAGTTAAAATAGTTATCAAACCTTCGGGTATAGCTCCAATTGCCAAGCTTATTCCTGTTCTTATAATTTCAAGATATGGCTGACCTGCTAAAAACCCGCTTAATATAACAACTAAAGATATGGATATACAAAAAAAGCTAATAACTTTAGATAATTTGTTAAGATCCTTTTGTAATGGTGTTAATTCAATTTTTTCGTCCTCAAGGATATTTGCAATCATTCCCATTTCAGTTTGCATCCCTGTATTGACGACTATAGCCTTACCATTGCCCTTCATTACCTTGGTGCCTGAGTATACCATGTTTTTTCTGTCAGCTAGGCATATATTATGTGTATACTCAATTTTATGAGATTTTTCTGAAAACTCAGACTCACCTGTTAAAGAAGATTCACAAATTTGCAAATTAGAACTGTAAGCTAATCTTCCGTCGGCAGGAATAATATCTCCAGATTCAAAAATTATAATGTCACCGGGAACTAAATTTTCTGATAAAATTACTTGCATTTTGCCGTCTCTTAAAACCTTTGAAGTTTGTGAAACGTAGTTTTCGAGAGTCTCCAATGATTTTTCAGCCTTATAATTTTGCCACACTCCTAATATTGCTTCCACAACCACAATCGTAAAAATAGTTATGGCATCGGCAATTTGCCCTAAGAAAACTGATAAAACACAAGCACCTAAAAGTATTTTCATTAAATAACCGCTAAATTGATTAAAAAACATGGATAAAATTGATTTCTTTTTCTTTCTGTTAAATTTATTAGGACCATACCTATCCAGAAGATTATTAATATCATTTGTTTTTAACCCATTAGCAGTATCGGTATTTAAAAGAGATGTGATTTCGTGAACAGTCATTTTATACCATTCTTTATCATTTGATTTAATATTTTGAAATTTACTTATTTTTCTTCTGTTATCATATGCTTTTGTTTTGTTTTTAATTGCAGTTGTACCATCAGAAGCTATTGCCGCATATTTCATGTTTTCTTTTACTTCTTTATCAATATTTACATATTGTCCTATTAATTTTTTTATGTTATTATAGAGCTTGTTTGCATTTAATTTTTCATTATCATATTTAATTAATAAAGATTGACTGTAAGTATTGATATCAACACTATGAATTTCGTTTATTTCCATTAAATTCGTATAAAAATATTTTGCAACATTAGCATTATTGTGTAGAAGGTTAATTTTTAATCTAATGCGTCCTGGAATATTTGAAGAAATTATTAAATACTCATCTATTTTTACCATTTATTTTCCTCCAACAGTGATGTACCTTATATATTGTTGCAATTTAGATTTTAATTATTCAATTTAATTCAATAAAATTTACATAAAATTTACTCCATATACAAGTTTACTAAACTTAGTTCTTATAAACTATAATTACAAGTGATTTATATTGAGGTGACGTATATGCTATTTCATAAACAAAATAATGTTATAAGCAGCCCCTTTAATTATATTGATGAAGAAATGAACGATTATTTCTCAAAAATTGAATCTGATATAATATATAAAATTTATAACACTAATGGAATTAAATATTTTGCAGACAAAAAATATATTACAGAACTAATTGACAAGGAAGAATTTGATAATTTTATTTCTTCGTTATATGAGAACTTAAATATTCTAATTAATGATTCAGTAAAAGGCAGCATCTTGGAACATGTAGACTATAAGCATATTAATTTTAAATTGAACACTACATTGATTAATGAATATAAAAATACTAGTTTAATATCAAAATCATGTGAATATGTCTTTGATGAATTATTAGAAGATTCACTAGATATGTTTTTATACGCTAAAATATGTAATGTAGAATTCTCAGAAATATTA
This sequence comes from Sedimentibacter sp., assembly GCF_033447055.1. Classification (GTDB taxonomy): domain Bacteria; phylum Bacillota; class Clostridia; order Tissierellales; family Sedimentibacteraceae; genus Sedimentibacter. Next base: position 4,559 of record NZ_JAWQJF010000055.1, on the reverse strand, counting down.
TTATCAACGATTGGTTTATCAGATTTTTCAAACATTAAATTAAAATCTAAACATAATGATGAATTGGTTAAAAGAATAAAAGGAAATCTTTTAAATATAAAATACAGAATAATTAAAATTATTAAACAACAAGTATCTGATTATATTTATTTAAAAAATATAGGCCAAGAAAAAACTGCGTAAAATATAAATGTATGCAAACAAAAATAAAGCATATGTAAATGTAAAAGAATCTAGTTTAAGATTCTTTTTTTTTGCATAATTTAAATGAAAAAGATTATACTACTTACTAAACAAAAGGAGGAAATTAAAGTGGATCCATTAGGAATTTTGTATGGTGTGCTCACGTATGCAGGTGCGTCTACTCTTTTTATGAACATTAAAAAACCAATGAAAAAAGTAGCTGTTTTAGCTACAAGTCAAATGTTTGGTGCCATAGATTCAGTAAAAGAAGCAACTTATAATATTAAAGAAGGTTTTGAAGATATTATAGCAGAGGCTCACTATGAAAATATGAAAAGAAATCAAAATTTACAAAAGGAAAGCATGGATAGCGATATAGAAGAAGGAGGTATTTAATATGACATTGTTAGTAAAAATGCTTCTAATCGGAGGCGTTTTTCTTATAAGCTCAAACCTTATAGGATTATTAATGGGTATTTAATATGAACTATGAAATTCTTATGCATATTCCGGGAAGACTAAGAATAAAAATCAACAACTTATACAGAAACAAAAAATTGGCAGAAAAATTTGATTCAATATCTAATTCTATGATAGTATTGCAGCCAAATATTTACACCTCAAATATGTTAGTATTTTATGACAGTGAAAAAACCAGTTTTCACAATATTTTAAATTATATTAAAAGCATTGTTGATAGCAATATTGAATCACAATGTATTAATCCTAACATTGAAGAATGTGAAAGAATCAATAGTAACAATGGTAGACATATTGTTAAGGCCAGTGACAGTATAAGAAAAAACAATATATATGGTTTAATAAAAAAATATGCTGTTAAGATTGCAAAAATGAAATTCGTTAAAAAAATATTGGTTGTGTTAGGCTTTTTATCACTATTAAGATATGATTTTAATTTAGCAGTATTAATTATAGCTATTTATTATCTAAACAAACTGGTCAGGTTATTATTAAATGCCTGGTTTATGAATCAAATCAAACAATTTACCGGTCATGAATTGTCTAAGAATTTTATTAATTCAATGAGCACTGATGAAAACACAGAAAACGCATCTATTAGCTCAACCATTAGAAAAATTGAAATATTTAGTATATTAACAGGCTTGTTGTTATACAGTCTCGGCGGTAACCCTAATGTTTTATTTTCTGCTATTGTATTATCACAAATGAATTTAATGCCTTTAATAAACAATTTAAATTATATTTCATCTTATTTTAATGGGTTGAAAAACAATATTTTATTAATTAATAAAGAAAAAGTTCAAAATTTAGAAACTATTGATTCATTAATTATCATAGTTGATAAAAAGCGCAAATGTATAAATGAAACTATTATAGAGGATCTTAGGGGAAGAGGGATTTTAGACATTCGAATAATTTCAGATTGCGAGCAAAATTATCTAAATCAACTAGGATCAGATTTAGGTGTAAATGTAATATATTGCCGAACAGTAGAAAAAGGGCTTATGAACGAGCTGACCAGATTAAAAAAACAAAACAAAAAAATTGTAATGGCCAGTTTCACTAATAATTTACATATACCTAAAAATATTTCAGATGATATAGATTTAAGCATATTAATTTGTGAAATCGAATGTAAGAATAAAAATTTTGATATTAAAATAACTGATAATAATAATTTATTAGGAGATACTATAGATTATACAAAATATATCCGAGAAAAGAACATTCAAAATCAATTATTAATATTCTGGATATATGTTTATTGTAATATTTTAATCTTTAGCAAAAATATTGCTCCATTGTATATATGGTTAATTGCTTCTTTAAATAAAGTAATAGTTTATTTTAATTCCTTAAAACCTTTAAAATATAATTTTAATTTAAATTATGGAGTGTGTAAATGATTGAAAATAATATTAAAAGCAATTTAGATGAAGTTTATGTAATTCTAAAGGATAATATGGAATTATGTTTTAAACATTTAGAGAATAATCCAAATGATACAAAAAAAATCTTATCGATTTGGAAAAATTACAGTGACAAAATTTATAAGGAATTTTTGCTAATGAGTGATAAGTATGACAATGACTTTGTAGGAAAAGAAATAACCAAAATGTTAATTTTCAGATAAGGAGGGTATTTATGAATTTATTAAAACCATTTAGTACTGAAAGTTTTATAGTAGGACTTGGAATTGCTGCTGTAGGATCCCTATTTGCTCCGGCAATTAAAAAAGGAGCAAAAACAATGGCTGTAAAAGGTACCCAAGGTGCTATGATGGCCGGGGAAGCTGCAAATAATATGATGGAATCAGGAAAAGAAACTTTAAATAACACATTTCCTGGTTTGTCTAAAAACAAAAATGATTCTGAAGCTGCACAAAAATTAAATAAAGAATTAATTAGTGAACTTAGATCAGACAGGGAACAATATGCAAATGTACTTCAGGAATTGGTAACAACTATGAAAGATATACAATCTGAAGTAAAAGCCTTTAAAAGTACTAATAATAATCCCATTTTAGAATAACAAAGACTTATTAAGGTTGCCATCGTGCAACCTTATTTTTATTTTACAATTAGTTAAGGTGGAGCTACCGGCCGGAATTGAACCGGCGACCTACGCATTACGAGTGCGTCGCTCTACCTACTGAGCCACGGCAGCATGTACATATAATTTAAACCTTTTTAGATGATTTGTAAATAGAAATTTCTGTTTTACCGTTATTAAATATAATGTTTTATTATTTCCTAGGAAATGAAACGTAACAATGGTTGTTGTACTACATATATTATTAATATATAAATTTTATATTAAGGAGCATATATATGGACAACAATAAAAATAATAATCCTCAAGATTATAATATGAATAATAACAACAATATGTATTATAATGTTGATGATGCAAACAATAATATGTTTAGTAACGGGTATGACAATATGTTTGACAACAGAAGATATGACAACATGTTTGACTATAATAGAAGATATGATAACATGTTCGACTATGATAGAAGATATGATAACAGATATGACAACAGGAGATATTATCAATATCCATACTGTGACAGGTATGGAAGGTGCGAAAATCCAATATGGTGGTTATTTTGGCCATTTTTCTTCCTATAATTGATTAATATAAAAAACTTAGGGTACATTTTCTACCCTAAGTTTTTTATATATTTTTTACACACTAAATTTTCTGCTTCCTGGTTTTATTGGGGTTGAACCGCTTTTGCACAAAGGACAATTATTTGCTTCATATGTTTCAAATTCCAATTCTACTGCGCTGTATATGGGCAGATTTATTTCACTTGCTTTTCTGTCTACAATACAGCCAAGTCCTATTACTTCGCCTCCAAGGTTTTCAAGAACTTTTACAGTTTCCATAGACGATTTACCTGTCGTTACAACATCCTCCATGATTAATATTTTTTCTCCCGGTTTTATTTCAAAACCACGTCTTAATGTCATTATGTTGTTTTCTCTCTCTGTAAATATAGCTCTTACTCCAAGCTGTCTTCCAAGCTCATAAGCAGCTGTAATTCCTCCCATTGCAGGACCTACTACTACATCAATGTTAAGATTCTTAACTTTGTCTGCCACAATTGAAATTACCCTTTCTGTTTTATCCGGATATTGCATAAGTTTGGCACATTGGCAATATCTGTTGCTGTGTTTTCCGGATGACAGCAAGAAATGACCTTCCAATAATGCTTCACATTCTTTTAATATTTCAACTACATCAATATTCATAATTTCCTCCTTAAATTGTCTAGTTTATATATTTAAACCAACGACACGATGTTGTTCCCTGTTTTAATTATTTTCACCAATCACTCATTTAATGCTTGTCTATTTCTATTGCTTATCTAACGCTTAATATATTGTTAAACTATTCTTCTTATTTCGTCAAGAGATTTTATGTTTTCTTTGTCCATAAATTCTGATAAACCATTTATTATATCAACTGCAATATCTGGTTTTATAAAATTCCCTGTTCCAATTTGTACAAGTGTAGCTCCTGCCATAATAAATTCAACCACATCTTCAGCACTCATTATGCCCCCTAATCCGCAAACAGGTATATTAACAGATTTTGCTGCATCTCTAACCATTCTGAGAGCTATAGGTTTTACACACGGTCCCGAAAGTCCAGCATATATGTTGTCAAACACGGCTTTTCTTTTTTTAATATCAACAGCCAATGCCTGAATTGTATTAATTAAAGAAATTCCGTCAGCACCTGCTGCTTCACATGCTATTGCCATTTCAGAAATATTTTCTGCGTTTGGAGACAACTTTACCATTAAAGGCTTTTTGCATATTCTTTTAACTTTTGATACTATGTCGTAAGCTACAGATGACTTAATACCAAATGCCATTCCT
>NZ_JAWQJF010000054.1:0-14765 GCF_033447055.1 Sedimentibacter sp. | reverse complement strand
TTGTAATGTTTATTTATTTGGTACGTGAATTGCTCTCTTTTCTACTGCTAATGCAGATTCTTTTATTGCTTCTGCTACTGTTGGATGTGCATGGATAGTTGCTATTACTTCATCAATCGTAACTTCCAACTGTATTGCAAGAGCTAATTCCCCTATTAAGTCAGTAGCTCTAGGTCCAAGTATATGAGCTCCTAATATTTCTTTGTACTTTTTGCCGGCAATGATTTTTACCATGCCGTCTTCACCCATAATCATTGATCTTCCATTTGCTGCTAATGGGAATTTACCTACTGTATATTCAACACCTTGAGCTTTTGCTGCTTCTTCTGTCAAGCCAACTGATGCAAATTCCGGTTTTGTATATACACATGATGGATTTGTTTTAGCATCAAATTCGCTATTGTGTCCCATTGCATTTTCTGCAGCAACTTCTCCCATTGTTGATGCAATGTGAGCAAGCATGATTTGTCCTACGCAATCTCCTATTGCATATATTCCAGGAACACTTGTTTCCATTTTATTATTTACAGTTATTCTTCCTCTGTCATTTGCAATGCCGGCTTTTTCCATACCAATTGTTGCAGTATTTGTCCTTCTGCCTATAGAAATCAGTGCTTTTTCTCCTGCAAACACCTGAGTTTTTCCATCGCTCATTTCAACTGTTACTTCTACCTGAGCTCCTGTATCCTTGAAGGACATAACTTTTGCTCCTGTGAATATTTCAACGCCTTTTTTTGCAAGCTTAGCACGAACCATTTTTGTAAGTTCACCGTCCATCATTGGCATTATTTCATTTAACATTTCTATAATAACAACCTTGCAACCTAAAGTACTGTACAATGTTGCCATTTCAACGCCTATTACGCCACCACCAACTATGACCATAGTTTTTGGTACTTCTTTAAGTTCAAGCGCACCTGTTGAATCAATGCACTGTTTTGAATCAATTCCTGGTATTGGAGGTTTTGCAGGAATTGAACCTGTGGCAACTATAAACTTATCTGCTTTTATAGTTTCTATTCCTTTTTCAGTCTTTACTTCAATTGTATTTTTGTTTGTAAAAGCAGCTTCGCCGGAAACAACCTTAACTTTGTTTGCTGCTAATAAACCTTTAACACCGTTTACTAACTGTTTAGTGACTGCTTGTTTTCTTTCCTGAACTTTTGTGAAGTCGACTTTAACTTCACTTGATACTATACCATACTTAGCACCTTCTTTTGCTTCTTCAAACAATTCTGCAGAATGAAGCAATGCTTTTGTAGGTATGCAACCAACATTTAAGCAAGTTCCGCCTAAATATTCTTTTTCAACTAATGTAACTTCTCCACCTAACTGTGCTGCTCTGATTGCTGCAACATATCCGCCAGGTCCTCCGCCTATTACTACTACTTTTATCTTATCACTCATACTTTATCTCTGGTGAATAGTAATTATTACTATCTCACCATCCTCACTTTCTTTTTTATGCTATTATGTGTATAAAGCCGCTATCCCCTACTGCCCGAGATAGCGGCCATATTAATTATTTGTTTTATACGTACATGTTGTCAGGATCTTCCAAATAACCTTTTATAGCTTTAAGGAATTCTGCTGCCTGTGCTCCGTCTACAATTCTGTGGTCAAATGACAGACTCAATACCATCATTGATGCAGGTACTATTTCATCATTTGCATTAACTATAGGTTTTTTCACAATACGCCCAACGCCTAAAATAGCTGCTTCTGGAAGGTTTATTACTGGAGTGAATCCATCTATATCATAACTTCCTAAGTTGCTTACAGTAAATGTTGCTCCACTCATTTCGTCTGGTGAAAGTGTATTTGTTCTTGCTTTAGAAATAAGATCTTTTGTTTCTTTTGTAATCGCTTTTAAACCTTTGCGGTCTGCATCACTTACAACCGGAACTATTAATCCGTCGTCAAGAGCAACTGCTACGCCCACATTAACTTTGTCATGTGTAATTATGCTGTCTTCAGTGATTGATGAATTAATTTTTGGATAATTTCTAAGTGCAGTAGCACACATCTTAACCAATATATCAGTGTAGCTGAATTTAACATCTGTATTTTTTGCGTTTAATTTGCTTCTTAATGCTATTGTTTTATCAACATTAACTTCTGTTGTCAATGTAACATGTGGTGCAGTAGTCTTGCTTTGCTGCATTCTCTTAGCAATAACTTTACGCATGTTAGTCAATGGTCTTACAACATCCCCACTAACTACTGCCTTAACAGGAGCTGGAGCTGCTGCTTTAACTTCTGTTGCAACTGCCTGAGGAGCTGCAGGTTTTACTTCTGCTGCTAAAACGTCTTTTTGAACAATGCGTCCATTAGGTCCTGAACCTGCTACTGTTGATAAGTCAACGCCAAGTTCTGCTGCAATTTTCTTTGCCAATGGAGATGCTTTTACGCGTCCGCCCTCTGTAACTGATACTGCTTGCGGAGCTGCTGCTGCCTTTGGTGCTTCTGCCTGAACTTCTTCTGCTTTTGCAGCTGGAGCTTGAGTAGATGCACCTACTTGTTCGCCCTCTTCTCCTATAATTGCCAATAATCCTTTAACTGGAATATCTTCGCCTTCTTGTGCCACTATTTTAAGCAAAACGCCTTCAACTTCACTTTCAATTTCGCTTGAAAGTTTATCAGTTGTAATTTCTACTAAAACATCGCCTTTTGCTACTTTGTCGCCTACTTGTTTAATCCATTTTGCAATGGTGCCCTCTTCCATAGTCAAACCTAGTTGGGGCATTATTACTTCTGTTGCCATATTATATTGACCTCCTCTTACTTATTTAATAACTTCTTAACTGCTTTTACTATATCTGCCGGATGAGGGAAAAACTCATCTTCCAATGTTGGAGCAAATGGAGGCACTACATTTAATGCTGCTACACGTTCTACAGGAGCATCAAGTTCATCAAATAATTCTTCTGTGATTTGTGCTGAAAGTTCTCCGCCAAAACCACTTCTCTTAACACCTTCATGTACAACTACAACATTATGAGTTTTACAAACTGACTCTTTAATTGCTTCCCAATCTAATGGAACAAGTGAACGAAGGTCTAATACTTCTACATCTATTCCTTCTTTAGCAAGCTCTTCAGCTGCTTCTAAAGCAAAGTACACCTGACGTGACCACGTGATTATAGTAACATCTTTTCCTTCACGTTTAATATCTGCTTTTCCTAATGGAATAATATATTCTTCTTCTGGAATTTCTTCTTTTTTTGCATATAAAAGTCTGTGTTCTAAAAATATAACCGGATCATCATCACGGATAGCTGCCTTGATTAATCCTTTTGCATCTTTAGCTGTTGAAGGACAAACAACTTTAAGTCCAGGTACGTTAGTAAATAATGTTTCAAGGCATTGAGAATGCTGTCCTGCATTTCTTCTTCCTGAACCCATAGGAGCACGAAGCACCATAGGAACATTAATCTGTCCGCCTGTCATATATCTCATTTTTGCCGCCTGGTTTATGATTGGGTCGTAAGAAACACCTATAAAGTCAACGTACATCAATTCAGCAACAGGACGGAGTCCACGCATTGCTGCTCCAACTGACATTCCTAAAAATCCTGATTCACTTATTGGAGTATCAATTACTCTGTTTTCTCCGAACTCTTCTTGGAAACCTTGAGTTATAGCAAATACGTTTCCCATTTTGCCCATATCTTCTCCAAGAATTATCACATTTTCGTCTCTGAGCATCTCTTCATGGAGACCTTCACTGATAGCCTTGCTAATACTTATCTTTTTCATCTTGCAACACACCTCTCATTATCACTAGAATATACGTCAGTAGTAACTTCGCTAGGATCCGGCAATGGAGATTCCAATGCAAATTGTATTGCATCATCTATTTCTTTTTCCATTGCATCTTCTATAGCAACTATTTCGGCTTCATCTATTCCTTCAGCTAAAAGTTTTACTCTGAAAGTATCTATAGGATCTTTTTTAGCCCATTCGTCTGTTATTGCTCTATCACGATATGCAGCAGGGTCACCTTCATAGTGTCCACGCATACGCCATGTCATACATTCAACAATTGATGGTCCATTGCCTTCACGTGCATATTCAACAGCGTTCTTCATTGCTTCATAAACTGCAATCGGATCATTTCCGTCACATACTACTCCAGGAATGTTATATCCTTTCGCACGTTCTGAAATATATTCTACATTAGTTACAGTGTGAATGTTTACTGATACCCCGTAATTGTTGTTTTCGCAAAGGAAAACAGCTGGCAATTTCCAAGCTGATGCCATGTTTATAGCTTCATGGAATGTTCCTTGGTTTGATGCAGCGTCACCAAATATTGCAACTGTAACTTCTTTTGTACCTTTTACTTTTGAAGCCAGGGCTGACCCGGCAGCTATTGGAATACCAGCTCCAACTATACCATTTGCTCCTAATATACCAAGTGAAACGTCAGCAACGTGCATTGAGCCGCCTTTGCCTTGACAATAACCTGTTTTTCTTCCAAAAAGTTCTGCCATCATTATTTTAGTGTCAGCACCCTTTGCTATTATTTGACCATGTCCTCTATGTGTAGTAGTAATTAAGTCTGTTTTTTCCAAAGCATAATTAGCTCCAGCTGCAACAGCTTCCTGACCGATAGAAGTATGAATATTTCCATAAAGCATGCCTTTTGTAAAGTATTCTGTTAACTTAGTTTCAAATTTTCTGATTTTAACCATAGTTTTGTATAGGTCAAGAATCATTTCTTTTGAATATTTTTTGTTTTTCAAAATATATACCACCTTTCTAATATTTTTCATTGTACATAACATATAGCAAATATTATGCCAATTATATTTCCATTTATTAAATATTTAATTGTATATTTATTATAAAATCAATTCGTTCAAAACCGGAACACTTGATAATTATTTTGCTACAGTCCATATTCTTTAATTTTGCCATACAATGTATTTCGTCCTATTCCAAGGATTTTGGCTGCCTGTGTAACATTGCCACCCGTGTGTTCCAAGGCTTTTATTACAGCAGTTGCCTCAGCTTCCTTAATTGTCATAAGCGGATTTTTCTTTATTTTTGTAATTGCCTTTGTAATCTTACTCTGCAAATGTTCCGGCAATATTAAATTTCCTTTTGCAAGGTAATAAGCATATTCAATTGCATTTTCCAATTCCCTTACATTGCCAGGCCAATACCATGTATGAAGCAAAAATCTAGCTTCTGCGGATAATTCTTTATTTGTTCCATTTATTAAATTATACTGATTTAATACTTGATTTGTAATTAAGTCTATGTCTTCATCTCTTTCCCTAAGCGCTGGTATTCTAATAATTACAGCACCGACTATAATAAATAAATCTTCTCTGAAATTATTGTCCTTGACCATTTCTTCTAAATTAATATTTGATGATGAAATTACTCTCACATCAATTGGTATTTCATTGAAGCCACCTGTCCTGATAACACTTTTTTGCTGTAAAACATTTATAAGTTTTCTTTGAACGTCTAGAGGAATGTATCCTACATTATTAAGAAAAAGGGTTCCTCCCTGTGCCATCTCAATTTTTCCGGGACGTCCTCCTGTTTTATGGCTTGTAAACGAACCTTCCTCATATCCAAACAGCTCGCTTTCCAACAAATTTCTAGGCAAGGATTCACAATCTACAGTTACAAACGGGCCGTTACTGCGAGCTCCAAAATTATGAATTGCTTGCGCAATGATATCCTTGCCAGTTCCGCTTTCTCCTTGTATTAACACAGGATTAATATTAGAACCTGAAAGTTTAATCATTTTCTTTACTTCCTGTATTTCTGGGGATTCGCCAATTATATTGAAAATGGAATACTTTGCTTGAGCTCCAGTCATTTTATTTACCATTGATTTAACTTCATCTATATTACGAAATATATCAAGAACTCCTACCATTTCACCATTTTCATTCTTTAGCGGAATTGCCGTTTTAACAAAATGTATTGCACCACGCTTGTTTTCAAGTCTGAACTCCTTGTCAACGTATCCTTCGTGGGTTTCTAGCACATTCAGTATTGTTGGCTCAAAATCAACAGCTTCAGTTATATGTTTTCCAATTATATTTTTTTCAATATTAAGTATCCTCATTCCGGTAGGATTAATAAACGTAATAATTCCGTCCATGTCAACAGAAAGCATTCCGTCAGACGACGCATTTGTGAGAAAACTAAGAAAATTATTGCTTTTTTCCAACTCTTTTTTTGCTTTATACATTTCTATCATATATTTCAATACTTTACTTATTGTGTAAAGATTCTCTTCTAATCTATCATTCTCATCCTCTTTATATCCTGTCAATATCAAGTATGCTGTTAATTCTTCCTTGTCATGAATCGGAACAGAACATATATATAAAGAATTATAATCTTTAATGTCGAATTTTATTTGTTTTTTTAATATGTTAGTTTTTTTATCATCATTGCTTTTTTCAATTGTTAAAATAGAGGAATCTTTATCTGCCAACGATAAAATTAAATTTTTGTGACTATATTGATGACAAAAGTCTTTTAAAATAGGTTCGGCAAGCTCAATCAGCCACATGTAATTTTCAATTACCGTATCATTTTGTTCCTTTAAATGCGTTTTATTGTTTCCCATCAGTTAATTATCCTCCCATTATTAAAAGCTTATATGCTCCCTCTATAAGCAAACAAACATTTAATTTTAATCCACTTATTATATTTGCAATTTACATGCCAAAAAAAATTTTTTTTTTATTTTAATAAATTAAATCATATTCATTAAAAAACATGTGTATACAATTATTTAGTTGCATTGCTGTTAATTTTTTACACATAAAAATGCTCAAATATTTTGCATTGCGCAATTATTTAACGCCGTGCAAAAATTTGAGCATTCATTTATGCATCTCCTATTATAGACCGGCTGTCATTACAATTAACTGAACAAACATTGTAAAAATTCTTTTTTAGAAATTCTTCCGAAATATTCTTCAACAACAACATCCGACAAAGCATTTTCAACTTCATCAAAATCATATTTTACATTTTTTAGCTTATCTTCCAATACTGCAATATCAATTTTGCCAAAAAAATCTCCATATATTTTACAGTTTTCTATTGTTCCGTTTTCAACTTGCAATCTTGCTTCTACACAACCACCTGCGAATCTGTTATATCCCTTATAATTAAACTTAGGAGATCTGCCAAAATTCCATTCCCAAGTGCCATATCTCTCATCTACCATTTTTTGAATATTGTTCTTGTCTTCATCTGATAGTTCATATACTTCAATTGGTTCATTAAAATATTCAAATATATTTTTAAGAAGCAAATCTTTAAATTCTAATATATCAACATCTTCTTTTACATAAGCCCTTATGTTAGTAACCCTACTCGAAACAGATTTTATTCCTTTAGACTCTATTTTGTCTCTTTTTACATTTAATGCTTTTGATAAAACATCTAGCTCCGAATCAAACAACAGCGTTCCATGATTTAACACTCTTCCTTTAGAAATGCTTTGCGCAATTCCTGAAAATTTCTTTTCATCAATTACAAGGTCATTTCTCCCAGATAAATCACATTTTACGCCAAGCTTTTCCAATGCCTTAATAATTGGAACATTATATATTTTGAAATCTATTTTTTCATTGCTGTCTGCTTTTGCAATAAAAGAAAAGTTTAAGTTTCCTAAATCATGATAAACAGCTCCACCACCTGTTACCCTTCGAACAACTTTAATATTATTTTCTTTTACAAATTCCATATTAATTTCTTCAACAGTATTTTGGTTTTTACCTACAATGATGGCAGGCCCATTTCTCCACAAGAGAACATAATCATCATCTGAATTTAAGTTTTTAAAAACATACTCCTCAAAAGCTAAATTATAATGAGGGTCAATTGAGTTATTTTCTATAAATTTCATAATCGTTCTCCTACTTATTTAATTATAACACATACATTTAATTAATTATTTTATAAATTATACAGTGAAATCACAAAGATATTTGTATAGTATACTACATAGTATCATGCAATTAATATGCCATATATTTCTGTTTTATAAATATTGTAAATTATTGTCATGATAATTTATCATTTAGCAATAAGAAAAGGTCCAGTTAAAACAATAAATTGCCTTAACTGAACCTTTATCTAAAATTATGATTTAACGACTTGCTTCATATTGTCTTAAAAGTTTAACAAATAATTCTGGAACCTTTGCCATGTTTTCAGGAGATTCAACAAATGAAATACGGAACTGAGTGCTCCCCGGATTATTCTCGCCTTTTGCGATATCATAAAATCCTTTCAAAGGTGCCACCAAAAGAGTTGTTTCTACTCCATCAATGTTTACAGAACCTTCCCCTGCACAATATAAAACGAAATCAATTGCATCAAACCCTGGTTTTACAACATTTCTAACATCAATTACTGAATATATAGTCGCATCAGGACTAGAAACTATCAAACCCGGTTCCTGTTTCTTCAAACCGTTATATACTTCAAATATTAATTTTTGGTAATAATCGCGAAGACTCTTACACCATTCAGCTATTTGTTCCTTGCTTTCATGCGCCAAAGCTCCAAAAATATATTGACCTATTGCATTAGCACAAAGATTAGCAGTATATTCAGCTACTGAACGATTGTTGAACTCTTCACTGTCAGTAATTAAAGCGCCAATTCTTAAACCACATGCATTCCATACCTTTGATGCAGTTTCAACACTTATTCTTCTTCCTTCTATGCCAGGTACATCAGCATCTGTAATTCCCCAAATACTTAAAAGTTCTCTTCCTTCTACATAATATAATTCACGATAAGCTTCATCACTTATCATCCACATATTATATTTCACACATAATCTAGCAAGTCCCTTCAACGTTTCGTAATCATAAAGCTGCCCTGTAGGATTGTCATAAGGTATAACAAGAAGTGCTCCAGGATTGTGTTCTTTTATAACTTCTTCAATTTCATCCAACTCCGGAAGACTAAATTTACCATCTTCGTTCAAATGACGTTTTACTGTAATAGTCTTACGTCCAACTCTTTCTGCAAAAGAAATGTAATTTGTATAAGCCGGATCTATCATCATAAGCGGTTTCTCATCAGTGCCCGCAGGTCCGCAAACACCAATTAACAACAACTCCATACCAGTAGATCCACCGTCAGTTACCTGTACAAATAATTTACTAGTATCAAAACCTTCACACTCAAGAATGTTCTTAAAAGCATCCTGAGTTTCTATCGAACCAGCAGTACTTGTATATCTCAAAACTCCCTTTTCAAATGGGCTTTCAGGTGCATCCAATGCAAACATTCTTTTCATCATAGCAGGATTTGTTGGAAGTGAAACATTTCCAATACCTACATTGATTACAGCTTCTGGTTTAACTTTACGTTCGTCGTATTTCATCTGTGCCAATCTAACGGCAGATGGCGTTCTTGATTCAAAATGTGCTGATAATATTGGTTTACTCATTAATAAAAACCTCCTAAAAAATTATTTAATATTTAATTGTTCAATTAGTGTAAATTAAACATTCTAACATATACATCATTCTATCACACATACATTATAATAAATTTTAATATTTTTGTCCATATCTATTAATCTATATTTGTGACAAAAAAGACATAATTATGGCAATAAATCAGATAATCATTCTGACGTGTCATAGGGACGAAGTGTCATAGCGATTTGAATAGTGGAATGGTAGTCAGGCAATTGAAGTGTGTGATCTGAAGGAATATGGATATCCATTAATTGTGGGGGAGCTTTATTAGCGGCTCAACAGCTTTGATAAGTTATATTATACTAAACAGATTTTGAGTAATTTAATACAACTCATAATTGCATATGTGAATGTAAATAAAAATAAGACTGTCAACTGAAGAATGCTTATTCTTGATTGACAGTCTTATTCTATCAGATTTTTTATAATCTAAATATTGCCATTTATATCATACTTTCTAAGTAAATGCTGTATTAACGTCTACTATTATCGTTTCATCCTCTTTGTTACATCAGTACCAAATTTAAATGCAAAATACTCAATAATCATTCCATATACAACACCCGCTAAAAAACTTACTACATCTATGAATCCTGTGGAACTATAGAATGCAAATGATACGATCAAACCAAGAATTGCACCTCGGCCGATCGCCTTTGGCAGCGAAATGTTTCCCCAGGACAATCCAATAACAAGGCCCATAAGCAGTCGATTGTACCATAAGGAAAACAGCCAATAGGCGTCGCTTTGAAAACCAGATCTAACCGAAGCACCAATGATGCAAAAAACACCCAGTATAACCCCTACAGCAATAGAAACCTTCATCCTTTTTGTAATCAAGTTTATCATCTACTCCTCATCTAATTTAATGTATATCAAATTCATAAACTTAATTGAATTCAATAGTTTTTTATTCTACAGCAATCTACAATCAAGTTGAATATTATAATATTATTTGCTTAATAATAAATATAATACTAAATTATGATTTTAACTTTTCATATTATTTGTCATATATAATTACCCAAATTTATTGATTTTAAAACCAAAAATTCAAAATTATATTTAATTCCAATTTAGTGTCATAGTTACGGGGTTATTGTCGTATCGAGTTTCAAAATCTTTAATTTATACTAATTCCTCCTTACAGCACTATTGTCATTAACCCCGTCCCCTTGTCAACCGTCCCCTTGTCAACACCCTTGTGAAAATATGAGTTTTTACATTAATCCAAATATATTCCATAAAGGATACATCACAAAAATAAATCCAATAATCATAATTACAGCTTTCAAGCCTTCCTGCTTGACGAAATCTTTCATTGGCATCAAGCCAAATGAATACATAATCAGGTTTCCTGCTGATTGATAAGGTAATATTAATATTTCGCATGAGTACAACAGAATCATAACCACAGCTATCAGACTAATTCCCAATGATACGGCAATTTGTGCAAATGTTTCAATTTTTAATATATTATCCACAAGCAAAAAATTATTGAAAAATTTTATTTAGTCTGTTATATTAATAAAATATGTACTCTCATATATTTTCGAAAATATGGTTCGAAAGTTTCTACGGGATGACCTTAAATTGTCCTACTATGAGAAGAATAACAGATTATAGGGTCTTAAAGACCTTAATTAATTGTGCTTAATCTGGAATTCTCCTCAAAAAGAATTCCAGATTTTTTGTTCTTTTCATTTCATAAATTAAAGAGTGCAATACTAAGGAGGAATTATGGAATTATTAAAGGATTTACTTGCTGCATTAAGTGTTGTTCTTAATGGATTACCGCAAGGATTATTAGCACTATCTTTTGGTTTTGCATCAGTACCGACAGCTTTTGCTTTTTTGGTTGGTGCTGTTGGTTGCCTGGCTCTTGGAGTTGTGGCACCAATTTCGTTTCAAGCTGAGACAATTACATTGGCTGGAACAATGGGAAATAATATGAAAGAAAGATTATCCATGATTATTTTTGGGGCAATCGGAATGACATTTATCGGATTGTTTGGTTTGTTGGAAAAGATTGTTTCATTCATAGGTCCTGCAATTACTAACGGGATGATGGCAGGCGTAGGAATAATGCTTGCAAGAGTAGCATTAGATATGGCAAAGAAAAATAAAATTGTTGGTTACGCTTCAATTGCAATCAGTTTTATTGTTTACATGATTACAAAAGATTTGGTTTACACTGTTACAATATCTGTAGTTGGTACAAGCATTTTGGCAGTAATTCTAAAGCAAAAATCTGATTTGATAATTACTGAAAGAGAAAAAATTTCATTTCAAAAACCTGTGTTAAATTTAACTGTAATACAAGGGGCTTTAGCAATGATTTGTCTTAATATCGGAGCAAATATTGCTTTTGGAGAAATTACAGGTTCAATTGCAAACACTGCTGTTAATATAGATCATTTATCAATTGTAAGCAGTCTGGCTGACCTTGTTTCTGCATCATTTGGAGGAGGACCTGTTGAATCTATTATATCTGCTACGGGTGGAGCTCCTAATCCACTGCGTTCTTCTGTTATAATGATGAGCATAATGGCAATAATATTGTTTGCTGGACTTCTTCCTAAAATCGGTAAATATGTGCCAAGCGAATCAATAGCAGGTTTCTTATTCGTGCTTGGAGCCATAGTAACTGTACCTATTAATGCATTGGCAGCACTAAGTGTAACTGGCATACCTGGGGGAGCTATGGTAGGAGGTATTACTATGACTGTGACAGCTATAAGCGATCCTTTCTTCGGAATGTTAGCAGGAATTATTTTTAGAACTGTAGCAAGTTTAGTTGGAATGTAACGGAGGTTTATTATGAACACATATAATATTGAAGTGGCAGGAGTTAAAAGAGAGCTTCCCATAATTAAAATAAAAGAAGATTTAAGCATTGCCAGTTTTGTAATATTGGGTGATACAGAATTGGTGTGTGCCGCTGCTGAAGAAATTGTAAAAAAACTGCCTCAAGTAGATATTTTGGTTACAGCTGAAGCAAAGGGGATACCTTTAACTTTTGAAATATCAAGATTATTGAAAATGAAAAAATATATAGTAGCCAGAAAAAGCGTCTAACCATACATGGATTCACCTATTATTGATGAGGTTGTTTCTATTACAACACAAAAGAAACAGCTTTTAGTACTGGACGAGCAAGATGCTTTAGATATTAAGGGAAAAAGAGTTGCTATAATTGATGACGTTATAAGCACAGGAGAATCAATAAAAGCAATTGAAAGACTCGTTGAATCAGCAGGCGGTATCATAGCTGCAAAAGCAGCCATACTTGCAGAAGGTGACGCTGCAAAAAGAAATGATATTATTTTCTTAGAAATGTTGCCGTTGTTTGAAGATTAAAAATTTAAAAAAAAGCAGTATTGTTAATAAAGCAATGCTGCTTTCTTGAAGATTGTCCCCAATAGTTCCTAATTTTATCAAATTTACATGTATTAAAATCCGTACTTTTAGACCAGAGCATTCGCTGATGAGTATCTAGCGACAGACTCCCTGGACTCAAAGAAAGCTTTTTCATTTAATATCATCTTCTATCGACAGAAAAACAACCCCTGAAAATCCTTGAAAATCAAGGCATCAGGGGTTTTTAATCTATTATTCCCACTCAATGATTATTTAATTTTCATTAATTTCTTTCATTGATTTTACTGTCTTTCATGCTTTTATTATCTTTATTTTCATCAAAAAAATCAGGCTTCAAAAATTATATGTACGAATTGTGTACGCGTAATTTCTTATATTAATTGCTATTTCAGATAATATATTACTATTTTCTTTTCTTTCTCTTTCAGCTCGCATTTCGAGTACGAATATCCGCCAATTTTTCGAGTGCATATTTATGCTTGGTGTTCAAGCCCTATTTATGGAAGCCGTTGGCTTAACATGTTATAATGAACCCCAATAACTGCAAGGAGTTTATGTACGTATAAAACATCACTTAATCAAAAAGACAAACGTCAGCAAATAAAACACTTTTTTCATCGAGAGCTTCGTCCCGAAGTTTATCTTCAAATTTGCAATTTGCTTTACATTATATGCAATATTTGCAGATGTGCTTGTCTCAGATTCTACTTATACTTACCAATTAAAATATTTCATTCTCAAAACCAACTTCAACATTTATTTCTTGATTATCAACTTCGGTTTCAACTTCGACAATATTACTAAGGCGTATGTATTCGTAAATATCAACATTCTGGTCAATAGCTTCGAAACTTACTGCAAGCGCATATTTAGCTTTAAAGAGACTCCCCCAACCCTTGTGACCACGAACAGCAATGCAAAATTCATCACTCAATTCACTTGCGTTGATTATACACCAATCTTTTTGCAAAGTTTGCTTTGAACGGGCGAAATCCCTTACTTTACCCCAGTTTGTTCTTTCGTGAATTACCCAAGGAAACTGACCGTCATCTTGTCCTGATGAATCAGCCTCAAAAATTCTTGCCTCGAAATCTTGTCTTGACTCATTCTTCTTACTACAAGTCCAATCAAGCCAAGTGGAGAGATATCTACTATGACTTCTCCGAGTTCTTTTAGGTTTAGCAGCATACGAGAGGGTTATTTCCAAGAGAACACTGTAATCTTCCCCCAAATCACGCATTTCTTGCGGTATTTTAACAGTATAAATATGTGCTTCTCCTTCACCTATTTCCATCGTTTCCATAGATGCTAAAGTTGCTCGGTATTCATCATTGTATGTAGCTCGTCCGACATCCGGCAAGCCATAACCTATGCGTCGTAGTAGCGTCTGGCATTCTTCATTTGACAAGGATGACCTTACATTTAACCATCGTGCTGACTGAGCAATTAAAGCACGATACAGCAAAGCAGAAGAGTTTGGCAACACTTTTTGAATCTCAGATGCAATGTAGGCAACCTTAGGTGTAGCAAATGATGTACCTATTTCATCTTTAGAAAACGCGGGTCCTTGTGGTGAACGACGAATTAACTCAGGGCAAACTTCCATCGGTGTTGTTAAATCCACAGTTGTTCCATTTTTGTTAATTGCGTGAGTTCCACCATATTCCACAACATCTGGCTTAATACTATCCCAAATACCTGGTCCCACTCGAGTGAATGATGATGCTTCGCCGCTTTTGCCCATTGAAATAGTATCATCAGTTTCAAGGTCGCTGTGTGAAATCGAGCCGACGGTCAATGCTTGAAGACTCTGTGCAGGGTTGGAAATTTGTGATAAAGGCTCTCCTAAATACTCGGGATAAGGATGACCCGCCTGAATATGTGCCTTTATCA
>NZ_JAWQJF010000053.1:0-6451 GCF_033447055.1 Sedimentibacter sp. | reverse complement strand
TAATGTGTTTTCTGATTGGATTAAAGAAAATTGATTGTTTTGACTAATGTGAGAAATGTCAACGTAATATATAAACAACAAATCCTCTTCATTACTCCTATCAGTAAATATACTAATTAGATATAACCTTTCAAGTTCTTTAATGAACAATTCAAATTTATGATTAGTTTTAGGTATCATGTTAAAGTACAATTCTTTAAAACCTACTTTATCAGTATAATCAACTACAATATTCGAAAACTTCCTCCCCAAAATCTGCTCAGGATTTATATTAGTAGCTCTATAAAAAGTATCACTAATGTATTTCAGTTCATAATCTATAAAGTTACCACTCTTATTATAAATCGCTTTAAATTTTAAATAAAAATCATTTTTTGAAGGGTATTCCATTTCATCACCCCTATCTCAATAACTATTTTTGTTCGTTTCAATTAACGTCATTATATATTAATCCAATTACATTTCTATTATTTAGCCGTTTAATTTTAATTACATTTTAATTACATTTCAATTACGCAAAAGGCAAATTCATACAAATGTACATATAAAAACAGACAACCATCAACTGATTGTCTGCTATTAATTCATATTGCCATACTTAAATTATGTGTAACTTCATATCATAGTGTTTTCGGAAACTAGTGGTTGAAAAACAATACTTATTTCATTTTTATTTATTCTTGTGTAATCACTGAGGTTATTGACAATTCTGTCTTGTATTATTTGAACACCGTCTCCTCTTACATCGTGGAGCATTATCAAAATTTGTCTGTCATTCCAAAAAGTGAATGCATCACCTTTTCTTAAAGAATTCTTCAAGAGTTTAGCCCAATCATTTAAGCACTTACTTGATTCTTCTGGATCGTAATAATTGTAGTCCCTTTGATTATAGTTAATGATGCAAAGATAGTCATATTCGTTATTTCTATGTGATTTTCTTTTTTGCATATTAAATAGAAATTTGAAATATTCAAGATCGCAATGTATAGCACCTGTTGCAAGTACATCCTCAAGTTTCATTTTTATAGACGAAAGGTCTATGTCGACGTTTCGAAAAGTATTATTCTGTGCTTTTTTTAGTATTTCAATAAATTTACCTGAAGGTTTTGCATCCATTTCTTTTTCCAGCAAATTCACTGCATATTCATAATGGTTCATAGCTGTCTTAAATTTACCAAGTTTCAGCATAGCTTCCATTAAGTTTATGTGTATATCTTCTTCATAAGGTTCTACAAGTAACGCTTTCTCGCATAACGGAATAATTTTTTCGTATTCTTCCTTCTCCTTTAATAAACCAAAAAGCTTGTACAACGTTTTTAAATACAGCCTTTGATAATAATTTCTTGTAGGAACCAGCCAAACTTCATAAGAATTATCTGACAAATATAAACCTTTATAAAGATTAATCGCATTCTCATACAACTCTATCGCGCTGCCGATATCTGAATTGCACTCAATATCACCCTGATGAATCAATTCTTCAAATTCTTCAACATCAATTATTGTGTTCTCCCCTATTTCAAGACAATAGTAACCGTTAGTAAAATTTATTTTAATATATTTTTCATCTTCTGAATCTTCCGGCAAGAATGCCTTAATAATTTTCCTAAGTCTGAAAATTTGAGTTCTCATCATATTTTTAGGATCATCGGATTCACTGTCTGCTAATAAATTGTCTATGATGGTATCCGGCAATAACTTCTTGTTCCTAAAAGTGAGAAAATACTCAAAAAGCTTATATATTTTATAAGTGCGGCTAGATTCCTTTAACACAGATTGTCCATTTACTTTTATATCAAACTCACCAAACGTATTAATATAGAGTTTCATATCTCAATCCCCCAATTTCCCTAGGCTACTTTACACTATCTTTTCTTTACAATTTATACCATTATATCTTTTTATATGAAATTTTTCAATAAAAAATAATTCATTAATGTATTTTTTGACAAAAAATTATACAATTTATACAATTATATAATATTTTTCTTATTTGAGTGTATCAATTCATTCACAAATAAAGAATTAGTACCCGGTACAATTATATTTAATGTTTTTTTTGCTCTAGTCATGCCTACATAAAAAATACGTCTTTCTTCTTCTATTAACTTTTCATAATCTTCATTTGACATATTCCTTTTTTCTGACGGAAATTCTCCGTCTACGTTATCAATCATGTACACATTGTCATATTCCAAACCTTTTGCGCTATGTATAGTCGTAAGAGTTACATTTGCATTTCTATTTTCAGAAGCATTTTTTATTACTTCTTGAAGTTTATTTATTTTTTCTATAAATTCTTTGGTATTGCTGCAATATGAACCTATTTCTTCAAGTATTTCTAATATATGCAATGAATTAGGCAAGTTATTTCGTCCTTCGTCCTGCATTCTTTCCAAATAGTTTATATATTCCAAATCCATTTTTATAAATCTTATTGCATCCTTGGGTTTTAACTTATTTATATAATTTATATCTATTTTAAACTGTCGTATTTTATCATAAACATAATATTCGAAGTGCTTATAATTATCTAATATGTCAAATACACTCATTTCTTCCTGGGGACTGTCCATAACAATACGGCACATGCTTTTCGTGAAGTATGTGTAACTTTTATAATAAATCCTTGAAAATGCATCTCTGTCTTTGGGATTTAATGCTAAATTCAAAAACGAAAGGATGTCGTACAGCACAGGACTGCTGAAAAATCTCGTTTTATCCTCTTTAATAAAAAAATTAATATTATTTTCATTCAGGTTATTTGCTAAAATCATGGCAGACATATTGTATCTAAATAAGATTCCTACAGTATTGTCACATGATTTAGCCAGTTCTTCTGTTATGAATTTCGCCTGTTCTGCTCGGCTTTTTACTCTTATTATGTTAATTTCATTTTCTCTTATGTTTTCAGTATTAATTGATTTTTTATATCTTTTTTATTCTTCTCAATAAAATTTCTGGCACCTTCAACAATATTTTTATCGGATCTGTAATTATTGTCAAGATAAAATATTTTTCCATTCTTGTAGATATTTTTAAATTCAAGCATAAAATCAGGATAGCTCCCTCTGAAGGAGTAAATAGCCTGATCGTCATCACCAACCATAAAAAGATTGTCATCTGTTATCAGCTTAATTATTTCATGCTGTATTTTAGAAGTATCCTGCATTTCATCTATTTGGACATATTGAAATGTATTCTTTATATATTCTTTGTAATGCTCTGAACTTGAAATTATTTTATATGCATATAAAAGCATGTCATCAAAATCAATCAATCTGTTCTGAGATTTGTACAAACGGTATTTTTCATATATTTTATCAAACTCTTTTATTTCAATTCCATAATCCTTGTATTCTGTTGGATTAATCATCATATTGTTAATGAAACCTATTGTAGAAGATAAATTTTCAATTTCTTCATCGCTAACATAATTGAAATAAGATTTTGAATAATGAGATTTCAGTATTTCTCCCAGCACCTGATAATTATTAGTAAGCAAATTAAAATTAGTGCCTTTTCTTTTGTAAAAATTACTAACAATTTTATAAGAAAAGGCATGAATAGTTGAAAATTCAGTTTTTGCTTTATGTGAGCTGCCAAACCATGATTGAAATCTGTTTCTCATGTCGTTGGCTGCCATTTTTGAAAATGTAATGGTAAGAATTTTACTGCTGCATTTATTTTCGTATATGAGTTTCCCGACTCTTGAAATAGTTACAGTTGTTTTGCCTGAACCTGCAGTTGAAAGCACAAGTGCATTTCCCTTTTCAAAGGAAGCTGCTTCAATTTGCTGATTGTTTAATTCAACACCATTTGTATTTTTTAAATAGTCAAAATACTCCATTTTGTTCCTCTAAAAAAGATATATAAGCATGCTCATAAAAGTAGTTATTATCATTCCAACCGCTAATACTAGACATACTATTTTTTTCATTGTATTTGCTCTTTTATATTTGTTCATTTGAAACCTCCAAATTATTAATGATACACATTATATCATAATAATTATATATTTAATAGCTTGAACTTTCCATAATTTAATTTTTTTAGACAATATCGAAAAATATTTTTCCATTGTAATTTTCGCCAGTTGTTATATAATGAATTATTGTAATTTAACCGAATTATTTAGAATAATCACAAAACTTACTACTCGTCATTCTGAACGCAGTGAAGAATCTCTTTATTTATAAAAGACGAGATCCTTCGCTTACGCTCAGGATGACATAAATAGATTCTTATAAGGAAAATAAATAATATGATACTACAAAAAATCAAACACACCAAACATAAAAAATCAGCATTCATAATTACAGCAATACTATTGATTTTTACGATAATAACAATAATGGAAGCAATTATTGAGCCCGCTGGTTATATTCGCCCTGATTATTCCAAAACAGATATTTCGACAATACTGGAGAACAACACAATCAGCGAAGAAAACTACAAGGAACTGTTCTATCAAACAGGACTTGGAAAAACAGCAATCGATGAAATTTTAAAAGACAAGGACAGCGGAATAGCCAAAATACTAAAATTTCAAGAAATATTTTTTAAAGAAAACAATATTTCCTGCGAATCTATTGGGATAATTACCAGTCAGGAGTCTATTGTAAATGCAGAAGGAAAGATTATGTATGGATTTAATCTTGCTCCATATGAAAATGGCTATGTATTAATTACAAAGGCAACACACTCTCTTGGATGGCGCCATGGACACGCTGCAATTATAACTGATGCAGAAAAAGGTGAAACCTTAGAGGCTGTAATACTGGGAAGCGATACTATACTGCAAAATATTAATAAATGGAGAACCTATCCGTCATTTATAATGCTTAAATTAAAAGATACATCATCTGAAACCCTAAATGAAATAGCAAACTTTGCAAAGAATAATTTGATCGATATACCATACGGGCTGACAATTGGATTGACCAGCAATAAGAATCCAGATCCAAAAAGTATTAAAAGCACGCAATGTTCCCACCTAGCATGGTATCCATTCATGCAATTTGGCTATGATGTAGATTCGGACGGTTCATGGCTAGTAACACCAAAAGATATTGCAAACAGTGATTTGTTTGAAGTAGTTCAAATTTACGGAGTTGATCCGAATGAAATATGGCCATAAAAAAAGCATTCCCTATAGAAATGCTTTTTTTACAAACTATTAATCTTCTTTGAAACCAAGATTATCTTCGATATCGTCTTCATCGTCTTCGTCATCAAAATCGAAGTCATAATCATCATCATCATATTCATCTTCATCAATTTCAATGTCTCCGAACAATTCTTCTTCAACAGTTGATAAATCTTCATCCAATAAATCTAAGTACTCATTAACTTCATCCTGTTCTTCAACTATGTCGCTCATACCATCTGCTATTTCTTCGATAACATCCATCAAAGCATTAAATAATTTGCCCTCTCTTGTGTCAGCTTTAACGTCTAAACCGTCAGCTAAACCTCTTAAATAAGAAATTTTTTCATACAAAAAATCCATAATATACTATCCTCCTATACTCTTGATAGATATTCACCGGTTCTGGTGTCAATCTTCACTCTATCTCCTATCTCAACAAAAAGCGGCACTGTTATTTTTGCACCGGTTTCAGTTGTAGCAGGCTTATTTGCACCTGTTGCAGTATCGCCTTTAAATCCAGGCTCAGTTTCTACAATTTCCAACTCAACAAAGTTTGGAGCTGTTACTTCAAATGGTTTGCCTTCATAAAATCTCATTTGAGCAAAATCATTTTCTTTCAAATATTTAATAGCTTCCTCAACCTGATCATGGTTTAACGGGATTTGTTCATAATTTTCCGGGTCCATGAAATAATACAGTTCACCATCATTATACAAATATTGCATATCCTTTGTTTCAATACGAGCTAATGGGAATTTTTCCGGTGGATTGAAAGTCTCTTCTCTTATTGCTCCTGTTATGATATTTTTCAATTTAGTTCTAACAAAAGCAGCTCCTTTTCCCGGCTTAACATGTTGGAAATCTATTATTTGCCACAACCCATTATTCCATACAATTGTAATACCTTTTTTAAAATCGCTTGCTGTAACCATTGCTATATGTCTCCTCTTTCACGTATATTATAACCAGCTGATTGCTGTTTATTCCTTAATAATAGTTCTTCCGGTGGTTGGTACAATCGATACCTCTTTAATTTTATTTGTTTTTGTATCTAAAATTGAAAAAGTACCTGCATTTACTGGAATACCCTCATATGTAAAACCGACCGAATCCATATTAGGGTTCGTATAGTCTATTTTATATCTTTCCTTGAATAAAACTGTTTTTTCGATAAATGCATTTTTAAATACATAATAACAACCAACGCTTTTATCAATGCTTATTCTATATCCGGAACTTGGTCTTTTCATGCTTTCCATCTGCACATATCTTATATCAGCTGCAAATTCATTAGCCATT
>NZ_JAWQJF010000052.1:0-6035 GCF_033447055.1 Sedimentibacter sp. | reverse complement strand
TCCATAAGAAGATATTAAAACAAAATGAGGAGGGGCGCAACCATTTTTTCATAACTTGTTTGTGCCTTGAGCGAAGCGAAAGGAATGGTAAAAAACATGTTAGTAATTAAGAATGGTTATATAAAAACCATGAATGGGGAAGACATTGAAAATGGAGTGATAATTATTGAGGATGGTAAAATTAAAGCTGTTGGAAATAATTTAAAAATACCTGAAGATGCTGAAGTAATAGATGCAAAAGGTTATTTGGTAGCACCTGGTTTTGTTGATGCTCATTGTCACATTGGAATGTGGGAAGAAGGGATTGGATTCGAAGGTGAAGACGGCAATGAAGATGTTGAGCCGATAACACCTCAATTAAGAGCAATAGATGCAATCAATCCAATGGATCAAGGTTTTCAGGATGCAATCGAAGGCGGTGTGACTACAGCTGTAACAGGACCAGGAAGTGCCAATGTAATAGGAGGAACTTTTTTAGCCATGAAAACTTTTGGAAAAAGAGTTGATGACATGGTAATCAAAGATCCTGTAGCAATGAAAATTGCTTTTGGAGAAAATCCTAAAAGAGTTTATGATGAACAACACAAGTCTCCTGTTACAAGAATGGGAGTTGCGGCGCTTCTTAGAGAAACACTTTTTGAAGCAAAACAATATAAGGAAGATTTAGAGGCATCTGCAGAGGATCCTGATAGAAAACCTGATTTTGATATAAAATTGCATGCAATGCTGCCTGTTATGAATAAACAAATTCCTTTGAAGGCGCATGCTCACAGAGCTGATGATATATTTACAGCTCTTAGAATTGCAAAGGAATTTGATTTAGATATTACTTTAGACCACTGCACAGAAGGACATTTAATTCCAGAAGAGCTTGCAGCAGAAGGAAAAGCATGCTTAATCGGACCAACATTCGGTTCTCGCACTAAGTATGAACTTAAGAACAAAAGTTTTGAAACACCTAAAATACTAGTTGATGCAGGTGTAAAAATTGCAATAATAACTGACTCTAACGTAATTCCAATTCAGCACATTAACATGTGTGCAGGTATGGCTGTTAAGGCTGGACTTTCTGTAGAGGATGCCTGGAAGTCAATTACTATTAATCCGGCTGAAATTGCGGGTATAGATGACAGAGTTGGAAGTTTAGCGTCTGGCAAGGATGCAGATATTGCTATCTTTAAAGGTGACCCATTGTTAGATATAGATTATGAAACAGTAATGACAATTATTGATGGTGAAATTGTATACAGAAATCCAAAAGTAAGCATATGACCCAAAAATTACACTTGAAATAACTAAGGAACGCATTGAGCGTTCCGTTTTGTATATTATCATGAATTTTTGTAAAAATATTATAAATATTGATAAAAAAAACTTGCAAATTGTCAGTAAAAAGGATACACTAATCTGTGGAAAAAAAGAGGAAGGTAAATAATGAAGAATAAAATAATAAACATAGCAGTAATAGCTCATGTTGATGCAGGCAAGTCCACGTTAGTAGATGCTTTCCTGCAACAAAGCGGAGTTTTTAGAGAAAATCAAGAATTAGTTGATTGCGTAATGGATTCTAATGATATTGAGCGTGAAAGAGGAATTACTATATATTCAAAGAACTGCTCAGTAATGCACAATGACATAAAAATAAATATTGTTGATACACCTGGACATGCTGACTTCTCATCTGAAGTTGAACGAATTATGAAAACTGTTGATACAGTTATATTGCTTGTAGATTCTGTTGAAGGCCCAATGCCTCAAACACGTTTTGTGCTACAGAAATCTCTTGATGTAGGATTAAGACCAATACTTCTTATCAATAAAATTGACAAGAAAAACCATAGTGCTGAAGAAGTTGTTGACATGGTATTTGATTTGTTTGTTGAGTTGAATGCAAATGATGAACAGTTGGAATTCCCTATATTGTATGGAATTGCAAAAGAAGGAATTGTACAATATGAATTGGATCAGCCTAGTGAAAATATTGTTCCATTGTTTGATACAATAATAAAACATGTATCACCGTATCCTGACAGGGACAGCGATGACTTGCAGTGTCAAATATCATCACTTGGCTATGATGATTATATAGGAAGACTTGGAATAGGAAGAGTTACAGCAGGAACAATCAAGGAAGGTCAGACAGTTTCTGTTTCAAAACATGATGGTACTGTTGAAAGACAAAAAATAACAAGTATATTTGTTTATCAAGGTCTTAAAAGAACTCAAGTTTCTGAAGCCTACAGCGGAGATATAATTGTTGTTTCAGGAATTTCTAATATTTCTATAGGTGATACAATATGTAATGAAGGTAAAGTTGTACCTATGGATACTATTAAAATAGAAGAACCTACTTTGTCTATGAACTTCTTGATTAACACTTCCCCATTCGTAGGAATGTCAGGGAAATATGTTACAACAAGACATTTGAAAGCAAGACTTGAAAAGGAACTTGAAGTTAACGTTGGTCTTAGGGTCGAACAATTAGAAGGAGCTCTTGACGGATACAAAGTTTCCGGCAGGGGAGAGCTTCATTTGTCAATACTTCTTGAAAATATGAGAAGAGAAGGCTATGAAGTTGCTGTATCAAGACCTGAAGTTATTCTTCACAGAGAAGACGGAGTTGTAAAAGAGCCTATTGAAAAAGTTATAATAAATGTTCCCGAAATGTATTCAGGATCTGTTATATCAAAGCTTAACATGAGAAAGGGAATGATGAATTCCATGACTCCTGACGGTAATTTTGTTAAAATTGAATTTATGGTTCCTACAAGAGGACTTCTTGGATATCGTACTGAGCTAATCAACGATACAAGAGGCGAAGGAACAATGGTAAGAAGTTTTGACAACTATGATAAATACAGGGGAGAAATTCCACAGAGACAAAATGGTGTTCTTATATCAAATGATCAAGGTGATGCAATTGCTTATTCATTGAACAATCTTGAAAGTAGAGGAACTTTGTTTATAAATCCCGGAGATAAAGTTTATGAAGGAATGATCATTGGAATGAATGCAAGAGGAGAAGACATAGTCGTAAATCCTTGCAAGGCTAAAAAACAGTCAAATACAAGATCATCTTCAGCAGACGATGCAATAAAATTGTCACCACCTAGAATTATGACACTGGAAACAGGATTGGAATTTATTAATGACGACGAACTTGTTGAAGTAACTCCTGACAGCATAAGAGTTAGAAAAAGATATTTAAATGAAATGGAAAGAAGAAAAAACGCAAACAAACTTAAAACTAACTAATAATTAAAAGTTAATATTTATTAATTAAAAATAAAAAATATAAAGATGAGATTCTTTACTGCGTTAAGAATGACAAATGGTCATTTTGAGTGTAAGCGAAGAATCTCATTTTTTTCTATTGCTATCAATTGCTTTATCTATTGTTATTTAGGGTAGTTTAAATTTTCTTCTTTTAAATTGCACAATACTTCATTGTAATATTTGGCAGCTTCATATTTTGCCATGGGCAAATTCATGTCAAGGTAATTTCCGCATGACATGGCATCAGCACCGGGAATATCTCCTTCAAAATTCATTATAAATTCAAACATTTCTTTTATAATGTCAACTACATTCAAAGACTCCAGTCTTCCTTTAAAGATAACATAAAAACCGGTTCTGCAGCCCATAGGTCCGAAATATAAAGTTAAATTATTATAAGTTGGATGATTTCTTAGAAATGTTGCCCCTATGTGTTCTATTGCATGACTTTCAGCAGTATTAATTACCGGTTCTCTGTTTGGTTCTTTCATTCGTATATCAAAAGTTGTAATAATATTTTCACCTATTGAATCTTTTCTTGATACATAAATTCCACGCTTTAAATCCAAGTGGTTTACTTGGAAACTTTCTATTTTTTTCATGAGCATTATCTCCTTAATGTATAAAATAGTTATATAGTTTTTTATAATAATTGATTTAATTTTTGTTTTGTAAGCTTAAAACTTAATTCGTATTGTTTTACCATATAATTTTACACTAATAATGGTAGAAAGTAAACTTCAAAGATTGTAAAAAATGCATGAATATGATATAATTAAATAAATAGTAAGTCCTATTTTAGGAGGATGACATGAAATCAAAAGAGTATTTATCTATGCTGCAAAAAATTTTGCACCTGGTAGATGAAGGGGTACATGTTTTAGATAAAAATGGAAACACAATAATATATAATGATGCTATGTCTAAGCTTGAAAAGATGGAAACTAAAGAAGTTATTAAAAAACCATTTGGTGAGGTTTTTAAAAATTTAAATAATGAAAACAGTACATTGCTCAAAGCTTTAAAATACGGAGAAAGTACAACCAATTTAAAACAAACGTATTTAAACAAGTATGGAAAAGAAATTACCACAATTAATTCAACCCTGCCCGTAGTAGTAAATGATGAAGTTGTGGCTGTTGTTGAAGTTGCAAAAAACATTACAAAAATGGCAGAAATGTCTCATACTATTTTAAAATTGCAAAATGAAATAGGTAAACCTGAAATAGCTAAAACGAAAAAAATCAGAAAGTATAATTTCAATAATATTATTGGAGAAAGCAGTAATTTTACTGAAGTTATTGAAAAAGCAAAAAAAGCCTCGAAAAATTCAGCATCTGTATTTATATTTGGAGAAACCGGAACAGGAAAAGAGCTTATTGCTCAAAGTATTCATTATGAAAGTAAAAGGAAGGATAAACCCTTTATTGCTCAAAATTGTGCGGCACTTCCGGAGTCGTTATTGGAAGGATTGTTGTTTGGAACATCAAAGGGCGGATTTACCGGAGCTGTGGACAGAGCAGGTCTTTTTGAACAAGCTAACGGGGGAACTCTTCTTTTAGATGAAATAAATTCAATGCCTTATGAACTTCAAGCAAAACTTTTGAGAGTTCTTCAGGAAAATTACATAAGACGCGTTGGAGGAACAAGAGACATTGCAATAGATGTTAGAATAATTTCTACAAGCAATGAGCATCCTAAAATAATTTTAAAGGAAGGTAAACTTAGAAAAGACTTGTTTTACAGGCTTAATGTAATTCAAATAAGCATACCTCCTCTAAGAGAAAGAAAAGATGATGTACTAATGCTTGCACATATGTTTATTGAAAAATATAATGAAAGACTTAATAAAGAAGTAGTTTCAATTTCGGAAGATGCTAAGGAAAATCTTCTTAATTATGAATATCCCGGCAATGTAAGAGAATTGGAGAATATAATTATGTCTGCTATGAGCATGTCGGACGATCAAGCGGGTACTTTGAATAGCAGCAACTTTTCTATTCAAAAAACAGATGTAGAATATATTAATAATCACGAAGAAATTGGAAATGAAGGTATTGATGAATATCTTGGCAATTTAGAAAAAAAAATTATTAAAAATGCTCTTAAAATCAACAACAACAACATAACAAAAGCTGCTGAAACATTGAAGATTAAGCGTCAAACATTACAGCACAAAATTAAAAAGTACGAAATAAACATTTAAACAAAAAAGCAAATTAATTTGCAGTTTCCGCAAATTAATTTGCTTTTTTGTTATATTTCGGATGTTTTCTTATTCTAATTTAGTATATTTATTAATTTTTTTTATATGGATAATAAAAAAAATACTAGACAAAACAAATTAATTATTGAAAATTAAGGATTTTTGGACAGTGAAGAAATTATTATTGATATTTTGAATTTATTTGGCATGGTTATTGCTTATATAAGAGTAACAATTAAAAATTAGGAGGATTTTGGAAATGCAAAATGTAAAAGTTATTATTTGGGGACTTGGAGCTATGGGCTCAGGAATGGCTAAAATGTTGTTAAATAAAAAGGGTGTTGATATCGTTGGCGCTGTCGGAAGAGGATCTAAAATCGGAAAGAGCATGTATGAATTAATTGGTGTTGAAAGAGGAGACAGACCTGAAGTATTAGTTGGAACTCCAGAAGATGTAATTACTGAAAAAGCAGCAGATGTAGTTTTATGCTGCACTGATTCATATACAAAAGTTGCATTCGAAAGATTAAAATTTGTTTTAGAGAAAAAAATA
>NZ_JAWQJF010000051.1:0-23297 GCF_033447055.1 Sedimentibacter sp. | reverse complement strand
GAAAATAGGGGGTCATTGTTTTTTATTTTAAAAAATTCTGTAACCCTTGAAAATAAAAGTTTTTAATAAAAAAAGAGGAGTGTCTTATTGACACTACCTATATTTCAAAGGAGGAAAAGTAATGAAAAAAAATTTGTTTTTAGTTATGCTGTTGGTGCTTGCATTGTCAGTTTTTGGCTGTCAAGCTAAACAGGCAGAAGTACCAGCTCAAGTTGAGACTCAGGCAGAAGAGCCTGAAGTACCTGCGCAGGAGACTGAGTCGGACAAGCCTGCTGAACTGTCAGGAGAGGTTGTAGTTTATCATGCCGGCAGTCTTTCAATTCCTTTCGAAGAAGTTGAAAAGCAGTTTGAAGCAAAATATCCTGGCGTTGATGTTGTGAGAACATCTGGAGGAAGTTCTGAACTTGCGAGAAAAATTATAGAATTTGAAGATGCAGTAGATGTTTTTGCGTCAGCAGATTATAACGTAATTAATTCTCTTTTGATTCCGAACTATGCAAGCTGGAATGCATTGTTTGCTAAAAATTCAATGGTAATAATGTATTCTAAGGACAGCAACTATGCTGATGAAATTACCGATGAAAATTGGTATGAAATCATTCAGCGGGATGGAGTGAATTTTGGACACAGCGATCCTAATCTTGATCCGTGCGGATACAGAGCTGTGCTTATGTTTCAGCTGGCAGAAAAATACTATGAAGTTGAAGGACTTAATGATGCAATATTAAGTGTTCGTCAGGAAAAAAACATTCGACCTAAATCTGTTGAATTGATTGCATTACTTGAAACTGGTGCCCTCGACTACGCATTCGAATATGAGTCAGTGGCTATGCAGCACATGAAAATGAATCCTGACTTGGATTATGTTGAGCTTCCGGTGGAAATCAATATGTCATCAATAGAGTTTGAAGATTCATATGCTCAGTCATCAATTGATTTAAATGGTAAAGATCCGGGATCGACTATAACAAGAATCGGAGAACCTATTGTATATAGCCTTACTATTCCAACTACTGCAAAGAATGTTGAAGCAGCTGAAGAGTTTGTTAAATTATTGCTTGATGAAGAAGCAGGAATGAAAATCTTATTGGAATCAGGTCAGCCGGTTGTAGATGAAATTACAGTCCTGGGGGGAGAAACTCTACCTGAATCACTGCAGTATTTAAATAAATAAAATCGGAGGAAAAGCAATGTTTAAGAAATTTGAAAAATTATATATCTTTTCCATTTTCAGCGGAATAATAGTTTTGTTTTTCGTTGCTTTTCCTGTTATAAATACATTTACATGGACAGATTTCAATTTGGTTGTGGATGCATTCAAAGATCCTGAAATAATGAACACAATATTCAGGAGTATGAAGACTGCAACCATCACTACAATTATATCTGCTGTTTTAACCGTTCCTTTTGCATACTTTGTGGTACGTCATGATTTTAAGGGAAAGAAGATGATGGAAAGCATAATTGATATTCCTATGGTAATGCCTCATACAGTGGCAGGTATCGCTCTTCTTACGGTATTGTCTCCAAAAAGTTTTATCGGCAAATTATTGGTTAATAATGGAATAGAAGTGCTTGGAACGGAAATTGCTATTGTTATTGCAATGGCTTTTGTGAGCCTGCCCTTAATGTTTGATGCTTCGAAGGAAGCTTTCAAATGGATATCACCAAGAATGGAAAATGTATCAAGAAGTCTTGGGGCATCCCATTTGAGTACATTTGTAAGAGTAACTCTTCCTTTGGCATCAAAAGATATTGTAAGCGGAATGATTACCACCTGGGCAAGGTCTATAAGCGAATATGGCGCCGTAATAATTCTTGCATATCATCCCATGATTGCACCTACGCTGATTTATGAAAGATATTCAAACTACGGTATGCTTTATGCTGTTCCAATGGCAGTTATTCTCCTTAGTATATCGTTGGTTATTTTTGTAATTTTAAGGATTGTTTCCATGAATAAGTTTCGGAGGAGAGAGTCATGATTGAAATAAAAAATCTTAATATAAACTTAGGCGGATTTATGCTTGAAAATATAAATTTCAAAGTGAACGAAGGAGAATTTTTTATTGTGCTAGGGCCTACCGGAGCGGGAAAAAGCATAATAGTTGAAACAATAGCAGGAGTTTTAAAACCTGACAGCGGCCAAATAATTATTAACAATATCGATGTTACAAATTTGAAACCCGAAAAAAGAAATGTTTCAATTTGTTATCAGGATTATATATTGTTTCCTAACATGAGTGTTGAGGAAAATATTGAATACGGATTGAAGTATAAAAAAGTAAATGACAAGGAACTTTTCAACCGTCTTGTAAAACTGTTAAAAATTGACCACCTTCTTAAAAGATATCCTACGAATTTGAGTGGAGGAGAAAAACAGAGAGTATCTTTGGCAAGATCATTGATTGTAAAACCTGAGGTTTTACTCTTGGATGAACCATTTGCAGCACTGGATGCTCATATAAAGGATACTCTCATGCGTGATTTGAAACAGCTTCATTCAGAATTTGGAATGACAACAATAATGATTACTCACAGCTTCCAGGAAGCTTTTTTTCTCGGAGAAAGTGGTTGTGTGATTAATAAAGGAAAGGTTCTTCAAACAGGAACCATGAAGGAAATTTTTATTCATCCAAACTCCACTTTTGTTTCTGATTTTGTGGGCTTAAAAAATGTGTTCAAGGCAGAAATGTTTGACAACATAAAAACGGATGCTCCATATGTTGGAATAAGACCAGAAAGTGTAAGGATTAGTAGTGAAAAAACTGAAAATTCTTACAAAGGGAAAATTTATGAGATTTCAGATATGGGAAATTACTATGAATTAATTATTTTAACAAAGTTTGGAAATATAACTGCAATGGCAATGATTTACGATTATATAAATGGATGCTTTGACATAAAAAAAGATATATACTTTAGTTTTGATAAAAAGGAAGTGCTTGAAATATATAATTATCAAAAAGAAAGTTAAATCATTCCTCTCTTGATATGCCGAAATTGTTCATTGCTCTTATTATGTGAAATCTCATGGATGTTTTGGCACCGTCGGCATCTTTGGCTTTCAAATATTCCATTATTGCTCGATGGTCATCTATCGTGTCATCGTTTATTTTGCACTTTTCTTTTGATAGTATGATACCTTTATAAATACCTTGACTTATCATTGGCATTAGTCTATTAAGAAATTCATTGTGTGCTGCCTTTGCAATTAAGTTGTGAAACAACTGTTCTACTTCACTTCGTTCTTCTCCGTTTAAAATCAGCTGTTCATTTAAATGTCCATAATACAATATTTTTTCAATTTCACTGTCTGTAGCTCTTTTTGCAGCGTAGTATGCTATTTCAGGTTCAATTATAAGTCTTATTTCCATTAGATCCTTTAAGCCGACTCTTGCAGTCATAGCTTCATCTAAACATATTTTTTCGTTTACTTTTTTTCTGTAAGTTACATAAGTTCCCTTTCCTCTTTTTATTTCAAGGATATTGTTGGTTATTAATATTCTTATTGCCTCTCTCAAAGTAGTTCTGCTTATTTTAAGTTCATTTGCTAAGTCGTTTTCATTAGGTAATTTATCTCCGGGAAGATATTTTTTTTCTACAGTAATCATATTTAATATAATATCGGCGTTTTTTTCAGATAACCTTTTGTTTTGCAAAATTAATTCCTCCTAATCATATGAAAATCATGATAATATAATAACTGTTTCAAGGACATAATACAAGACATTTTTTAACTTGGTTTTTAAATACCTTGTAAACGTAATTATTTCAATATAAATTTCAAATAAAATAAAAGAATACGATTGCTTATTGACATAATACAACGTTAGTGGTAATATGATGTCATATGATAAAAGCAAATCAAATTTATGGAGGTTATTATGAGAAGTGATTCAGTTACTAAAGGTGTTCAGCAGGCTCCTCACCGTTCGCTTTTTTATGCTTCAGGATTTACAAAAGAAGAGTTAAATAGGCCTTTAATAGGAATAGTGGGTTCACACAATGAAATAGTGCCTGGACATGTTAATTTGGACAAGATTGTTGAAGCTGTAAAAATGGGAGTTGCAATGGCAGGAGGAACACCTATTGTATTTCCGGCTATAGCAGTATGTGACGGAATAGCGATGGGACATGCTGGCATGAAATATTCTCTTGTAACAAGAGAATTGATTGCTGATTCTACAGAAGCTATGGCTATGGCGCATTGTTTTGATGCATTAGTAATGGTTCCAAATTGTGATAAAAATGTTCCGGGACTTTTAATGGCAGCAGCTAGAATAAACGTGCCTACAATATTTGTAAGCGGCGGACCAATGCTCGCTGGTAGAATAAACGGCAAAAAAACTTGTTTGTCTGACATGTTTGAAGCTGTTGGAGCATATAATGCAGGAAAAATTTCTTTGGATGAAGTTGAACAATATGAAGACAAGGCATGTCCTTCTTGTGGGTCGTGCTCAGGTATGTATACAGCAAACAGCATGAACTGTTTAACTGAAGCATTAGGAATGGGCTTAAAAGGAAATGGAACTATACCTGCCGTATATTCAGATAGAATAAAACTTGCAAAACATGCAGGAATGAAAATAATGGAACTTTTAGAAAAAGACATAAGACCAAAAGATATTATGACAAAAGAAGCATTTATAAATGCTCTGGCTATTGACATGGCTCTAGGCTGCAGCACAAACAGCATGCTTCATCTTCCTGCAATAGCTCATGAAGCAGGGGTTGAAATCAATCCTGAAATTGTTAATGAAATAAGTGCCAAAACTCCTAACCTTTGTCATCTTGCACCTGCAGGCAATACGTTTATAGAAGATTTGGATGAAGCTGGTGGAGTTTATGCGGTAATGAATGAACTTGTTAAAAAAGGACTTTTAAGAACAGATCTCATTACATGCACAGGCAAGACTATTGCTGAGAATTTAAAAGGCAGTGTAAATTTAAATACTGAAATAATAAGACCAATTGAAAACCCATACAGCCAAACAGGAGGCATTGCAGTACTAAAGGGTAATCTTGCACCTGACACATGTGTTGTTAAGCGTTCGGCAGTTTCTCCTTCTATGATGGTTCACGAAGGTCCTGCAAGAGTGTTTGACTGTGAAGAAGATTCAGTAGAAGCAATAAATTCTGGAAAAATAGTTGCAGGGGATGTCGTTGTTATAAGATATGAAGGACCAAAGGGTGGACCTGGTATGAGAGAAATGTTGAATCCTACATCCGCTATAATGGGAAGAGGATTAGGTGAAAGTGTTGCTCTTATTACAGATGGACGTTTTTCTGGAGCTACAAGAGGTGCATCTATAGGACATGTTTCTCCGGAAGCAGCTGTAGGAGGAAATATTGCATTGGTTGAAGAGGGAGATATAATTAAAATAGATATCAATGCAAATAAAATAGATTTTGTAATATCTGATGAGGAATTAGAAAAAAGAAGAGCAAAATGGCAGCCTAGAGTACCAAAAATAACTACAGGTTATTTGGCAAGATATGCTAGAATGGTAACTTCTGGAAACAAAGGAGCAATCCTTGAATAATAAATTCAAAATATTATAATTACAAAAACTAGGAGGATAAAAATGAAAAAATTTAACAAAGTTACAGCAATAATTTTGGCAATGGTTATGATCGTAAGTTTAGCAGCTTGTTCAAGCAATACTGACACTAAGCCTGCAGATGAAAACACTGATAATCAAGGTGCAAGTGAACCGGTAGTTTTGAAATTGGGTACAACCGTTAATGAAGAAGACAGTTTCCAAGTAGCTGCAGAGAAATTTGCTGAATTGGTAAATGAACGTACAAATGGCGCATACACAATTGAAATATTTCCAAACGGCTCTTTAGGAGATGAGAGGACAATGCTTGAAAGCATGCAAATGAACACATTGGACATGGGTATCATAACAAGCGGACCTTTCTCAAATTTTGTTCCTGAAATGGGTGTTTTGGATATGCCATTTTTATTCGGTAACAATGAAGAAGCATACAAGGTTTTAGACGGGGAAGTTGGACAAGAATTATTAGGAAAATTGGAAAATGCAAACTTAAAAGGTTTGGCATATGCTGAAAGAGGATTTCGTAATTTAACTAACAGCAAGAAAACAGTTGAAAAAGCATCAGATGCTGCAGGATTAAAAATACGTGTAATGGAAAACGAAGTGTACACAAAGACATTTAACTCATTAGGAGTTAATGCAGTTCCAATGGCATGGACAGAAGCTTTGACAGCATTACAGCAAGGCACTATCGATGGACAGGAAAATCCAATCAACGTAATTTATTCTTACAAACTTTGGGAATCACAAAAGAATGTTACTATGACACGTCATGCATATGCAGCAGCATTAATCACAATGTCTCTTGATAAATTCAATAAACTTCCTGAAGATGTTCAAACAATATTCAAGGAATCAGCTCAAGAAGCTGCAGAATATGAAAGACAATGGGTTGCTGACAATGAAGAAAGCCAAATTGCAGCTTTGATTGAAAATGGTATGGAAATAGTAACAGAACCTGATTTAAATAGTTTTAAGGAAGCTGTTCAGTCTGTATATGCTGAGTATCCTCAATATTCAGACTATTTGAACAGAATATCAGATGCTCTTAAATAAATTTTTATTTATGATGCAACAATAGAAAGGAGAATTTATGTATATGGTGAAATTTATACATAAAACTAGCAATTTTATTGACAAAATTTGTTGCACTATGATTATCGTTATACTTGCACTGATGGTTCTTGTAACCACAGTGCAAATAATATGTCGTGTATTCTTCAGTGCGCTCTCATGGAGTGAGGAGCTTGCCAGATACTTGTTGGTATATTCAACATTTTTCGGCGCAGGAGTTGTTTATAAAAGAAATGGACACATTGCTGTGACTATGGTGCAGGATTTGCTGCCTGAAAATTTTAGAAAATATTCTGACTTGCTTGTAAATGTGTTGTGCGGAATATTGTTTGCGATTGCTACGGCTTTTGGATTTAAGTATACGTCCCTTCAGGGTAACCAGCTGTCAGCAGCTTTGCGTATACCTATGAAATACATATACATGTCAATACCTATAGGATTTTCTGTAATGATTTTACATGCAATTGATAATTCCTTAAGGTTATTTGCTGGGAAGGGGGATATTGAATAATGGCAGCATTGTTGTTTTCAGTATTTATAGGTTGTTTGATATTGGGAATACCTATAGCCTTTTCAGTAGCAATTGCAGGTGTTGCAGTATTGCTAAAGGGTGACGTGAATTTTCTCATTGTTGTACAGCGTATGTTTGCTTCCTCTGACAGTTTCCCTCTTGTGGCTGTACCGTTTTTCATTCTTGCAGGAGACTTGTTGGCAAGAGGATCAATTTCAAGAAAGTTGGTTTCATTTGCCGAATCAATGCTTGGAATGGTAAGAGGAGGTCTTTCCATAGTATCAGTTGTTGCCGGAATGTTTTTTGCAGCTATTTCAGGTTCCGGTGCTGCCACAACAGCAGCTGTTGGAGCTACAATGGTACCGGAACTTAGGAAACGCGGATATGACGAAGCTTCTTCCACCGCTCTTATTGCAGCTGCCGGTTGTATAGGAGTAGTAATACCTCCGTCTGTTCCGATGGTTTTATACGCAGTTATAGCTGACCAAAGTGTTACGCAGCTGTTTACCAATGGGTTTGCTCCCGGGATATGTATGGGATTGATTTTGATAGCTATTTCTTTGGTTCAGGCATATAAAAATAACTATCCAAAAGGTTCAGACTTTGTTCTAAGAAATGTATGGACAACATTTAAACAGTCAATTTGGGGGCTTTTAATGCCAATAATAATATTGGGCGGAATATTTTCGGGTTATTTTACTCCGTCAGAGGCTGCTGCTGTTGCAGTAGTATATGCATTGTTGGTATCAACATTTATCTACAGAGATTTAACATTAAAAGAACTAAAAGAAATATTGCTTAACAGTGCCAAGACATCCGCAATTATTATGATAATAATTGCATGCAGCGGAGTATTCGGATGGGCATTGGCAAATTGGAAGATACCGGAACAAATAGCTGAAGGTGTACTTGCATTATCTACAAATAAATATATTCTTATGTTTTTGATGAGTGTAATAATATTGATAGCCGGCGTATTTATGGAAACTTCATCAGCAGTTATATTGCTGACTCCTGTATTCTTACCTTTAGTTAAAATGTTAGGAATTGATCTTGTTCACTTTGGAGTTCTGTTTGTAATCGGCATTGCCATAGGTATGATAACTCCGCCAGTTGCGATCAACTTATTTGTAGGATCAAGCATTACGGGGATTCCTATAGAGAAAATTGCAAAATCGGTTGTGCCATACCTTGTAGGTTTAATAATTGTATTTTTGTTATATGTATATTTGCCTATTGCCTTTCCTTTTTTAATTATATAAGCAACAAGTATCGCATTTATTAACAAAAACAAGCATTGATGAGCAATTTTTCAATGCTTGTTTTTTGTTAATAAATAACTATGTTAATTTTTATAACCAGATAAATTAATTGATAATTAATTAATTTTATAGTAAGATAAAAATGATGTTAAAATGCTTTGAGATAATAAATAAAGCTTCACTATTTCATCAGGAGGATATTCTTAATGGTATTTTCAAGTTTAACTTTTTTGTATTTATTTTTTCCTTTAAATATTTTGTTTTATTTTATGAGTGGGAGTAACACATACAGAAATGTAGTCCTGCTTAGCTTTTCCTTGTTTTTTTATGCATGGGGAGAACCTGTTTTTGTTTTTGTCCTTCTTTTAAATACCGTGTTAAACTATTTTGCAGCAATTCTTATTGATAAGTACAAAGAAACAAATAAAAGCAAATTTGTTTTAGCTTCAATAATAACCATTGACTTGTTGCTGCTAGGATTTTTTAAATACTACAATTTTTTAATTGAAAACATAAATTATATTTTTAATTTGAATTTTAAATTGAGTACAGTTGGCCTTCCTATAGGAATTTCATTTTACACTTTTCAGATTATTTCATATGTGGTTGATGTTTACAGACAGGATGTTGCTGCACAAAAGAAATTTTACAAGCTTTTGCTTTACATTTCTTTATATCATCAATTAATAGCCGGTCCTATAGTCAGATATGTGGATGTTCAGAATGAAATTGACAACAGAATAATAACAATATCCAAATTCAGCTACGGTATTGACAGATTTATATTAGGATTGTTAAAAAAGGTTATAATTGCAAATAGTGCAGGACAGACGGCCTCATTGTTTCTTGATGGGAATTTAGGCGACTTGTCGGTATTGGGAGCGTGGCTTGGAATTATTATGTACACTATACAAATTTATTTTGATTTCTCCGGATATTCCGATATGGCAATCGGTTTAGGAAGAATGTTCGGATTTACCTACAAGGAAAATTTTAATTATCCATATATTGCAAAGAACGTAAAAGATTTTTGGAGAAGATGGCACATATCACTAAGTAGTTTTTTCAGGGATTATGTGTATATACCTATTGGCGGAAACAAAAAGCATTCAATAAGAAATCTGCTGCTAGTTTGGGTTTTAACCGGTTTTTGGCACGGTGCAAGCTGGAACTTTATTATTTGGGGATTATATTATGGGGTGTTTTTATTGATTGAAAGGACAATTTTATCAAAATTAATCGAAAAGCTGCCGCCATTTCTTTCTCATGTTTATTTGTTAACGGTTGTTGTTGTGGGTTGGGTGTTTTTCTATTTCATCGATATATTTAAGGCTGTTGAATTCATTGGAATAATGTTTGGTGTGGGGGACAACCCTTTTTATGATGTAAAATTTGAAGTTGAATTTTTAAACAATGTATTTTTTCTTGTATTTGCAATTGTTGCAAGCACGCCGGTTTTTAAGTTCATTGATGAAAAATTAAATAGAATTACTGATTGGGTGAGCTCAAAAATCGAAATTGCACATGCTGTGTTTAATTCAATAATTTTAATTGTAAGCACCAGCTTGCTTTTGGGGCAAACATTTAATCCGTTTTTATACTTTAGATTTTAGGAGATTATAGTGGAAAAGAATATTTGTAAATTTAACATATGGCTGTTTTTAATTGTAATTTTTCTGATTTTTATATTAAATATTTTTTCCCCAAAAAACAAGACCGTTTCTGAGGTGGAAAACAGGATGCTTGCGGGACGACCTGAATTTTATGTTCAGGATCTTTTTTCAGGTCAGTATTTTATGGATGTGGAAAACTATTTTTCTGACCAATTTTTAAACAGAGAAAATTTTATTCAAGCAAGCAAGGAATTGTCAAAGTATAAAGGAATAAGCAGAAAAGAAGAAGTTCTTTTGGTAGATTTTGAAGGACAGAATGTTGGAGGAAATTCAGAAGAAGAAAGTAATAGTACAGCAGCTGAACCAGCAGCAAAAGGTAATTTATTAATACTGGATGATACGGTGATGGAAATATTTAAGTTTAACTCTGATAAGAGCAAATTATATGCAGATACGCTTAATGCTGTGCAAAGTATGCTTGGTGACAACATTAATGTTTACTCTGTTCTTACTCCTATCCAGATAGAATTTTTAGACAATGAAAAATACAAGGAGTTATCTGATTCACAGTTTGACGCTATAGAGTATGTGAATAGCAATTTGTCTGAAAATATTAAGGCGGTCGATGTTTATTCTGCTCTGCAGAACCACAGTGATGAATATATTTATTTCAGAACAGACCATCACTGGACTGCTTTGGGCGCTTATTACGGTTACACTGCTTTTGCAGAAGCGGCAGGATTTGTTCCATTGCAATTAACTAAATATAGGGAAGAAAGATTTCCTGGATTTCTAGGGTATATTTCTAATATAAATCCTTCTAAAAAGGTAGACGAAAGTCCTGATGATGTCATATATTATAATCCACCTGTAGATAGTGAGATGACCGTATATTACTATGACAAAACTACAGGAGAGAAAAAATCATACGAGGGAGCTGTCATAAATGAATATTATCTCGAAACCAACCAAAAGTATGGTGTTTTTATAGGAGGAGATTTTCCGCTTGGAATAATTAAAACAGAAGCTAAGACAGATAAAAAAGCAATGATAATTAAGGATTCAAACGGAAATGCTTTTGTTCCATTTCTTGTACCTCACTATAGTGAAATTTACATTGTAGACCCAAGATCTTGCAAGGAAAATATCATAAATATTGTAAAAGACAACAAAATAGATGATGTAATATTTTTAAATTACATCTTAACCACAAATTTTGAAACTTTTATGGATAATATATTAGGTTTAACTAAATAGAACAAAAGTGAGAAACGTGTATGGAATTTTAAAGTAAAATTAATTTGATAGAAAACATTACATACAATTTACATTTCTATGGTTTTTCTTTTACTTGTGAGATATATATTAAGCACAAGAAAAAAATTAAAGGAGATTAAAATTAAATGAAATCAAAAATATTAACAATAGTATCATCCGTATTAATAATGTCATTAGCATTTGTAGGATGCGCAAAAGAGGAACCTAAACAAGTAGCGGAACAGCCAGCAGTAGAACAGCCAGCAGCAGAACCAGCAGCACCAGATTTCGATATGGAAAATGATATAACAGTAATTGCAAGAGATGCAGCTTCAGGAACAAGAGGAGCTTTTCATGAACTTATGAAAATTAAGGTAAAAGAAGGAGATACTGAAGTAGATAAATTAGTTGTTGGAGCTTTAGAATTTGATGGAACTGATAAAGTTATTACAGCTGTAGAAGGGGATAAGTATGGAATTGGATATATTTCCCTCGGTTCAGTAAGTGAAAGAATAAAAGCAGCTAACGTTGACGGAGTAGAGGCAACTATTGAAAATGTAAAAAGCGGAGCTTATGCAGTAGCAAGACCTTTCCTTCTAGTAACAAAAGGAACTGAAAATGATCTTGTAAAAGATTTTATCAGCTTTACAGAATCTGTTCAAGGACAACAAATAGTGGGAGAAAAAAATTATATTACAGCAGTAGCAAG
This sequence comes from Sedimentibacter sp., assembly GCF_033447055.1. Classification (GTDB taxonomy): domain Bacteria; phylum Bacillota; class Clostridia; order Tissierellales; family Sedimentibacteraceae; genus Sedimentibacter. The sequence continues at coordinate 11,307 of NZ_JAWQJF010000051.1, read as the reverse complement.
CCCAGTTGAATATAAAGCGACAGGTATGTCAGGAACTATTAAGTTTGCAGGTTCAACTTCAGTAACACCATTAATGGAAAAACTTCAAGAAGCTTACAAAGAACTTAATCCAAATGTGGTATTTGAAATGCAGTCAAATGGTTCTTCACAAGGTATCAAAGCAGCTATTGACGGATCTTATGACATAGGAATGAGCTCAAGAGAATTAAAAGATGATGAAAAATCACAATTAAATGAACATACACTTGCAATAGATGGTATAGCAGTAATATTAAACAATGAAAATCCTATGACAGATATTTCAACAGAAAACATTACAAAAATTTATACTGGTGAAATAACAAAATGGTCAGAAATTAAATAACTAATAACCCTCCAGAATAAAATATGATGAAAAAGAAAGCAGGCGCCTAGCCTGCTTTCTTTGTACGGGGAATTCATATATTAAACTGGGCTGTTGCGCTAAAAGTGTAATGCTCATTTTTTATTTACTTGACAAATGTATATATTTACACTATCATATAAATAGTTACAATAACTACATAATACAGTTTACGATAAAGGAAAAATGATGGATAATAATATAGATTTATATCAGTACAGTAGGATGATGAGTGAATTAAAACTTATAAAGTGGAACGATTTGCCAAAATTTCCGATTTATTGTGACCAGCTTTTGCAAATTGTAAACGATGAATTATCTTTTATGCAAATTGGTAATGAAAAACTTATTACCAAGAGCATGGTGAACAATTATGTAAAATGGGGCATGATGCCAAAGCCGGTGAAGAAGAAGTATGAAAAACTGCACATTGCACATGTGATTGTAATTACAATGCTTAAACAGGTATTGACAATAACAGAAATAAAAGAGGGAATACAACTGCAATCAGCCATACATGGAAATGAAAAGGCTTATGATGATTTTGGTGAAGTTTTCGAGGAATCCATGCGAAAAGCGTTTATACCGATTTTAGAAAAACAAAATACTTATAAATTGGATGCGAGAGAAATTGAATATGATAAGCTTGCTATTTCTTCCATTACTACGTCACTTTCAAACAAACTATTAACTGAAAAAATTATTGAAACAAAAATTAGAAGTATACAAATCTCGGCGAGTGAAGGAGAAACTCATGAATGATAATAAAATTGCAGTACTGACAGATTCCTGCTCAGATGTTCCACAGGATTTGCTAGAAAGATTTCATATTTATCAGTTGGCATTGGGTATCAATTATAAAGACAAATCTTATCATGACAGAATTGATATAACACCTGAAGAAGTGTATGAAAATTTGCAAAATGAAATACCTCATACAAGTCTTCCAACTATGGGAGAAATACATGAAATGTTAGAAAAAATTGTAGCAGACGGGTATACACAAATCATTATTCCGGTAATTTCCTCAGGATTGAGCGGAACTTACAATGCTATTAAGGCAGCTTGTGAAGAGTGTAAAAATATAAAAACAGCTGTTATAGATACTAAAAATATTGCACTCGGTTCAGGGTTTCTATCTATATACGCTGCACAATTAGTAGAAAAACAATTAGATTTTGAAGAAATCATTAAGAAAGTAGAAGTTAAAATTGAAGATTCTTATATTTACTACAGTATACAAACATTGCATTATCTCATAAAGGGCGGAAGATTGGGCCGAGTTGAAGGTATACTTGGCAGCATACTTCAAATCAAACCGATTATTGCCTGCGATAAAGATGGAATTTATTATACAGTTGATAAAGTAAGGGGAAGAAAGCAAAGCATTAATAAATTAATGGAAATTGTACAGGAAAAAATTAAAAATAAGAAAAATTATTATCTTACAATTTGCCATGGATATGCACAGGAAGAAGCTGATAAAGTCAAAGAAAAAATGAAGTCTTATATAGATAATGCTACAATATTTATGGAAGGACAAATTTCTCCGGCACTTGGTGTGCACACAGGACCGGGACTTATCGGAATAGGTTATTTTGATTTGGGTGACGAGTAAAAAGTAACAAAATGTTAAATTAATAGATGGAAGCACTTATTGAAGAGTATAGGTGCTTTTTTGTTTTTATGGGAAAAATTCTCACCATTTAAATTCTCTATTATTTAATTTTCATGGTATAATTAATTATAGATATAAAGTTGAGGGGTAAAGTTATGAAGAAAAAATACAGCAGTTTAAACAAGTACATATTTATTTCAATGTTAATGATTGTTATGTCCATTTGTTATTTCATACCGAGCGCTTATGCAGATGCTTCATTTAAGCTCGTAATAGATGGACAAGAAGTAGCAACAGACCCGGAACCATTTATTAAGGATGACCGAACTCTTGTGCCAATCAGGGTGATAGCAGAAAATTTAAATGCTGAAGTAGGTTGGGACAATGATAACAGAATAGTACATATAACAAAAGGCGACATTCAGGTGTTGCTTCGAATAGACAGCAATTTGGTTGAATACACAAATGGAAATAAAACATCTTACAGTTTGATTGATGTTGCTCCATTAATAAAAGAAGACCGCACATTTGTACCTATACGTCTGGTAAGCAATGCACTGGGAGTAGGAATTGAATGGGATAATGATGAGAGAACAGTTATTGTTGATTCTTCTCAAAAAAATGAATTTACATCATTTTTTGATGTTGAAATTACATCAGTTGAATCGGGACAAGTTATTGAAGGAACAACTTATCTTGGGACAACATTGGACAGCCCGGCACCTGCAGGTTCTGCAGAAATAAAATATCTTCTCCTTGACCAGGATACAGCTAAAGGATTTGTAATTGCAAGAGGAACGGATTTTGAAATACCATACAAATGGATGCCGGCAATGGAAGACAACGGAAATAAAATTCTTGTTGCTGCATTTTATGACAATAAGGGAAATTTTCTGGCAGGAGATGCAATTCCGGTAAAAGTTGAAATAAATCCACAAATAAATTTGACAGGTATAACGGAAGGTCAATTAATTACAGCTGACAAAGTTCCTCTTGGGGCAGAATTGAACTTTTCAGCAGCTTATGTAAAATATGAAATAATTAATCCTGATTTAGAATTATATTATATATCACATGAATTAGATCCATTAGGCGGGTTCACAATGATTCCCGTCATGGAGGACAATGGAAATATGTCTGTAAAAGTAATAGCTTATGATACAAAGGGTAAGGCTTATGAAGGCAATTATGTTAATGTTAAAGTTAAAGTTAAAAGGAAATTAATACTTGGAGGAGTAGTTGACAATCAAACAATAGATGGTTCAGTTACATTGTTTGCTTCAAGAAATTTCAATGTATCCGAAACTGAATACGTTGCTGTTGACACTAAAACAGGAACTGAAACCGTGCTGTATAAAAACGGTTACGGAAGCTACAGTTGGTTTCCAGGTCCTGATATGGCAGGACAAAAAGAACTTTACGCAAGAGTTAAAGATACAGCCGGTAACACATATATAAGCGAAAGCATTCCGGTAAACGTATCAGGAACTGCAAAAGTGTTTCTGCAGGGTGTTGGCCTGGGACAGGTTGTTTCAGGAACTGTAAATCTTAAAGTTAAGAGCAATGTTGTTTTAGAAAGTATTAAATACATTCTTACAAACCTAAGTACAGGACAAACAAAAGTTGTTGGTGAAGGTGCGGACTATTTGGCAGAATATTCTTACACTCCAGGCGATGGGGATGCAGGAAACTGGAGCATCAGGGCTGAAGGTATATATGCAGGAGAAATAATAACGACAGAGGAAGTTAAATTTACAATTTATACGGGTGAATTATACACAGCATTGCCTATAATTGAAAAAGATAAATTTATGGGTTTTGCTTCTCAGTTAGATAAAGAAACAAAGCAAGTAACTGGAATGTCTGCAGCTTTGCAAACTGCTCAAGCAATACTTGAAACAGGATGGGGACAGAGTGTACCTGTAGATAAGTATGACGGTCAATTTTCAAATAATCTATTTGGAATAAAAGGGACAGGATCTGCTGGTTCTGTCACGTCAAACACATGGGAAGAGTATAATGGAGTTTCATTTAGAATAGATTCAGAATTCAGAGCATACAACAATGTAAGCGAGAGTTGGGATAATCATAACGAGTTGCTGCTTACAAAAAGCAGATATGAACCATTCAGACAAGTAATGTTTGATAGTACTCAGGGGGCATGGGCTCTCAGAAGGTGTGGGTATGCAACGGATTCCAGCTATTCATTAAAACTTATTAATATTATCAGTTTATATAATTTAAAAGCTCTTGATGAAACAACAATATAAAAAAACTCCTAGGGAGTTTTTTTTATTGTCTTATTAATGTCGTATTCTTTTATTTTATTAAACAGTTGCCTCGAACTCATATTAAGCCTTCTTGCAGCTTCTGTTACATTGCCTCCTGTTTGTTCCAAAACCCACTTTAGATATTGAGCCTCAGACTCTTTCTTATAATCTTTAAATGAAATAATGGATTTATAGTTTTCAACCTTAGGAACATTGATTTCTTTCCTAATATTAAAGAGTATTGGTATTCCGTCTCTTGTTATTCTGCCGTCAACCGATAATACAACCATTCTGTCGATAATTGCTTTTAATTCTCGTATGTTACCAGAGTAGTCATATGTGTAAAGAAAATCTTTTGCTTCGGAATCAATTGAATTTATTATAATTCCATTTTCATCCTGTGATTTTTTTAGAAAATAATTTATAAGCTGTTCTAAGTCTTCTGCTCGATCTCTTAACGGAGGAACTTTAATTACTATAGAATTTATCCTAAAGAAAAAATCTTCTCTGTAACTGCCATTCATTACTTCAGTATATAAATCTTTGCTTGTGGATGATATGAGTTTGCAATCAATTATTCTCTCTTTATCACTGTTAATTCTTGAAACTTTTTTTGTATCTAAAACTCTTAGAAGTTTTGTTTGAGTTTCTATACTTATATTCCCTATTTCGTCAAGAAATAAAGTACCATTGTTTGCAAGCTCAAATTTTCCTTCCATTTCTTTGCCGAACAGATCAGTTTCCAACATTAATTCTGTGTAAGAACTGCATTGCAAAGAAATAAATTTATTTGATATTCTCGGACTACATATATGTATGTACTTTGCTAAAATTTCTTTTCCGGTGCCCGGTTCTCCTATTAAAAGTATATTTGATTTTGATTTAGCTACTTTTTCACAGTGTGACAAAACTTTTAAGAAGGTATCATTTTTACTGTTTAAACAATAATTATTAAACAAATCATCCTTAAGCTTTTTTCTATCTTTTTTATCTTCACTGTAATCAAGAAGTTTCATTGGAAGTGAAATATCTTCTTTATTAAAATCAATATATTCTAATGCACCTTGGTTCAAGGCTATGCTTCCATCTAAATATGATGGATTTGTCGCTGCAATAATTAAATCTGTCTGAGGGTAAGACTCAGTGAAATTTTTTATTGTAAAACTTTCATCAAACAGATTGTAGTCAGTTATTACATAATCAAATCTCTCATTTAAAAACTTTTCAATAGCTGTGTCAAAATCTGCACAGACTGATATATTTTTTGTTATTTTTGATAAAACTTCTTCTAATTTTTGAATATAAGATTTTTCATCTTTAATTATTAGTATATTAATTTCTTCTATGATAAACACTCCTTAAGAATTATACAACAATACCTATTGCTAAAATTTTACATAAATGTTGAATTATCAATATTTTAGAAAACAATTATATAAAGATACTATTGATTTTGACTATTATACAATCTAGTTGCTTATTCAGTCAAGAGAAATACTACAAATTTGATTAAATTTTCAACAATGTAAAAACTAATTGTTTATTATTGTTAAAGATGTATAAATAGGGTATAATATTTGTAGTTTATTTATGCAAGGAGATATCATGAAAAGAATCGATAACAGATTAAATGATGAATTGAGACCTGTTAAAATTACAAGAAATTATTTGATACATCCGGATGGCTCAGTTTTAATAGAGGTTGGAAATACAAAAGTTATTTGCACAGCAATGGTTGAGGAAAAGGTACCTCCTTTTTTAAAAGGAACAGGTAAAGGCTGGGTTTCAGCAGAATATTCGATGATACCTTCTTCAACAAAAACAAGAAAAGCAAGAGATATAAACAAGTTGAAAATTGACGGAAGATCCCAAGAGATACAAAGGCTTATAGGCAGAAGCTTAAGAAGTGTTGTTGATTTAGAAAGCATTGGAGAAAGAACAGTGTGGATAGACTGTGATGTAATTCAAGCAGACGGAGGTACAAGAACAGCTTCAATTACTGGAGCATTTGTAGCAATGGTTGATGCTTTCCATGGATTATTGAGTAAGAAACTAATACAAAAAATTCCTATTAAATCATTTGTTTCTGCTGTAAGTGTAGGAATGATAAAAGGAGAAACAATATTAGACCTGTGTTATGAAGAAGATTCTGGTGCCGATGTTGATATGAACATAGTGATGACTAATAAGGGTGAATTTGTTGAAGTGCAGGGAACAGGTGAAGAATCAACTTTTACACACAATGACTTTATGAATTTGATAGCATTAGCAGCAAAAGGATGCCAAGATTTATATAAAGTTCAGCGAAATGCATTGGGAGAAAAAATAAGCGAGGAAATAGGAAAATGGGTAGAAAAATAATTTTGTCTAGCAGCAATAAGCATAAAATTATTGAAATAAAAGATATATTGAAAGACATGAATTATGAAGTGGTATCAAAAGATGACTTAGGGTACAATGAATTTGATGTTGTTGAAGATGGCAGTACATTGGAAGAAAATGCTTTTAAAAAAGCCGAAGAACTGCACAAACTTGTAAACGGCATAGTAATTGCTGATGATACAGGTTTGTTCGTTGATGCTCTTAATGGTGATCCGGGTGTATATTCAGCAAGATATGCAGGGGAAGCTGTATCCTATAAAGATAACAACAAACTTCTTCTTAAAAATTTAAGCGGAGTTGCTGCAGAAGAAAGAACAGCAAAATTTAAAACAATTATTGCAGTTGTTTTTGAAGATGGAAAAAAAATAATGGCAGAAGGAACATGCAGCGGTAAAATTGCATTTGAAGAACGAGGAGAAAATGGTTTTGGATACGATTCTTTATTTATAGTGGATGGAGTGGAAAAAACTTTTGCAGAAATGACAGACGAAGAAAAAAATAGAATAAGTCATAGAGCAAATGCATTGCTTAATTTAAAGAAAAAACTGGAGGAAATAAATGAAAGTTCTGGTATTAAGCGATAGTCATGGTGTAATTTTAGATTCCCAAATAATTGAAATTCAAGAACATGGAAAATATGACATTCTAATTCATTGCGGCGACAAATATAAGGATGCACAAAAGTTTGCAGACAAATTGAATATAGATACAGTTTACCAAGTTCCCGGAAACTGTGATTTCGATGTGCATAACAAGGAATTAGTCATTACAAAAGTTATAAAAAACAAGAAATTGTTAATCACGCACGGCCATATTCATAATGTCAAAGAAAATTTACAGAGATTGCTACGGTATGCAAAAGAAAAAAATGCAGATGTAGTTTTATACGGTCACACGCATCAATCACAAAATGAAATAATAGATAACATATTATTTTTTAACCCGGGAAGTACAATTTTTCCAAAGGACGGACGAGCAAGCTTCGGAATATTGGAAATTTCAGATGATAAAATCATCAGCAGCATAGAATCAATAAAAAATTAATTGTTTAATTTTTAAATACCATTAATATGGTATATTTTTTTATAAACAAGATACGAAGCAACAGTTTTTTTGTTGACTTAAAATAACAAAAGCTATATAATAGAACGAACATATGTTTAGACGAACTGAGGTGTGTTATGGGCAAATTTAAAATTAAATCAGACTATGTACCAACCGGAGATCAGCCCCAGGCTATAATTAAAATTTCAGAAGGATTGGAAAAAAAATTAAAATATCAGACTCTTTTAGGTGTTACAGGTTCAGGTAAAACTTTTACTATGGCAAATATTATCGAGAAAGTTCAAAAACCAACCCTAGTTTTAGCTCACAACAAAACACTGGCAGCTCAGTTATGTTCAGAATTCAAAGAATTTTTCCCTGATAATGCTGTTGAGTACTTTGTCAGCTATTACGACTACTATCAGCCGGAAGCATATGTGCCAAGCAGTGATACTTTTATAGAAAAAGATGCATCAATTAACGATGAAATTGATAAATTGAGACACTCAGCTACAGCAGCTCTCTTTGAACGAAAGGATGTTATAATTGTAGCTAGCGTTTCATGCATATATGGATTGGGAAGCCCTATTGATTATGAAAATCTTGTAATATCATTTAGACCGGGAATGCAAAAAGACAGAGACGAAACAATAAGAAAACTTGTAGAAATACAATATAAGCGCAATGACATAAGCTTCACCCGAGGAACATTCCGCGTAAGAGGAGACACCTTGGAAATTTTTCCTGCGTCTTCTTCGGAAAATGCTATCAGGGTAGAATTTTTTGGGGATGAAATAGAAAGAATTACTGAAATTAATACAGTTACAGGAGAACTTATAGGAAGAAGAAGTCATGTTTCCATTTTTCCTGCAACTCATTATGCAACAACAGAAGAAAATGTAAACAGAGCAGTAGTTACTATAAAGGAAGAACTTCAGGAAAGACTTAAATATTTTGAGAGTGAAAATAAACTTTTAGAATTGCAGAGGCTTGAACAAAGAACAAACTATGACGTTGAAATGCTCGAGGAGATGGGTTACTGCAACGGCATAGAAAATTATTCAAGACACATAAACAATTTGCCACCCGGAACAAAACCATTTACACTGCTGGATTATTTTCCGAAAGATTTCTTGATGATAATAGATGAATCACATGTCACTATACCTCAGGTAAGGGGAATGTACAACGGAGACAGAGCGCGGAAAACAACATTGGTCGACTACGGATTCAGGCTTCCTTCAGCCTTAGACAACAGACCTTTGAAATTTGATGAATTTGAAAAAATAATCAATCAGGTTGTTTTCGTAAGCGCCACACCGGGACCATATGAAGCGGAACATTCTCAAAATGTTGTTGAACAAATTATTCGTCCTACGTGGCTGTTGGATCCTCCAATATATGTGAGACCTGTTCAAAATCAAATAGATGATTTAAGAAATGAAATGAATATTACAATAAGTAAAAATCAAAGAGTTCTGATTACAACTCTCACAAAGAAAATGGCTGAAGATTTGACAACTTATTTTAAAAATACAGGCATAAAAGTAAGGTATCTTCATTCAGACATAGACACACTGGAAAGAATGGAAATAATAAGGGATTTGCGCATTGGAGAATTTGATGTTCTCGTTGGTATCAACCTTTTAAGAGAAGGATTGGATTTGCCTGAAGTTTCACTTGTAGCAATACTTGATGCAGACAAGGAAGGCTTCCTTCGCTCTGAAACATCCCTCATTCAAACCGTGGGAAGAGCTGCCCGTAATGTTGACGGCAGGGTAATAATGTATGCCGATAAAATGACGGGTTCCATGGAAAGAGCAATAAGAGAGACAAACAGAAGAAGAGAAATACAGGACAAATTCAATAAAGATCACAATATAACTCCAAAATCCATTATCAAGGGTGTGCGTGATGTAATTGAGGCAACCAAGGCAGCAGAAGAAGATGAAAAATATAAATCCAAATCCAAAGGCGATTTTACAGATGTTGCAGCTTATATAATAGAGCTTGAAAAAGAAATGAGAAAAGCAGCAGAAAATCTTGAATTTGAAAAAGCAGCACACATAAGAGATCAGATTAAAGAAATAAAAATCAAAAACCACATCAAATTAGTAGTTGAGTGAAAGGAAAACAATGGATAAAATTATAATAAAGGGAGCAAAAGAAAACAATTTAAAAAATATCAACGTTGAGCTTCCAAGAGATAAATTAATTGTATTTACAGGAGTCAGCGGTTCAGGAAAAACATCTCTTGCCTTTGATACAATCTATGCAGAAGGACAAAGGCGATACGTGGAAAGTTTGTCCTCATATGCCCGACAGTTTTTAGGTCAAATGGAAAAACCTGATGTTGAATCAATTGAAGGATTGTCACCTGCCATATCCATTGATCAAAAAACAACTAACAGAAACCCCCGTTCAACAGTTGGAACCGTCACTGAAATATACGATTATTTCAGACTTTTGTATGCCCGTGTGGGGACTGCTCACTGTCCTAACTGCGGAAAACCAATAACAACTCAAACAATAGATCAAATAACAGACAAAGTTTTGGAAAATGAAGAGCGGACTAAAATACAGATTTTAGCTCCAATGGCAAGGGGAGCAAAGGGCACTCATAAAAAACTGTTAACAGACATAAAAAAAGACGGTTTTGTTCGTGTCAGAGTTGACGGAGAAATGTATGATTTGGAAGAAGACATAGTGCTGGATAAAAATAAAAAGCACAACATTGAAGTTGTAATAGACAGAATTGTAATAAAAGAAGGTATTCAAAAAAGACTTGTTGATTCACTTGAAACAGCACTTGAACTTTCAGGAGGAATGGTGCTGATTGATGTAATAGACAAGGAAGAATACCTCATGAGCACAAAGTTTGCTTGCACAGACTGCGGCATTGGTTTTGGAGAAATAGCCCCCAGAATGTTCTCTTTCAATAACCCTTTTGGAATGTGCAAAACTTGCAGCGGATTGGGTGTAAAAAAAGAAATAGACGTTGATTTAATTATACCTGACTATACAAAAACAATAGCTGAAAGAGCCATAGTTCCATTCGGAGCAGATGAAGAAGGTTATTATTATCAAATATTTAAATCAATTGCAGAGTATAATGACTTTGACATAACAAAACCACTGTCTGAAGCACCAAAAGAATTTATTAATGAAATTCTTTTCGGAACAAAAGGCAGAAATGTAACAGTTGATTTTGTAAGCAAGTTTCAGGGACCAAAAGTTTACGTCAGAGATTTTGAAGGTGTTGTAAACAACCTTGAAAGAAGATACATGGAAACAAAATCACCGGAAATGAGGGAATGGATTGAAGAATATATGAATGAAAGCCCATGTCCTGATTGTCATGGTGCAAGATTAAATCCGGTGAGCCTTGCAGTAAAAGTAGGTAATAAAAACTTTTATGAAGTGACTAAGCTTTCAGTTGTAAAAATGATAAAATTTTTTAATGAACTGGAATTAAGTCCGAAAAACACAATAATAGGCAGTCAAATTATAAAGGAAATAAATTCAAGACTTCAATTTTTATCAGATGTGGGGCTTAACTATCTTACATTGGACAGAAATGCAAGCACATTGTCCGGCGGAGAATCACAGCG
>NZ_JAWQJF010000050.1:0-4068 GCF_033447055.1 Sedimentibacter sp. | reverse complement strand
TCCATAATATAAATTTACATTTTCTATATTAATTTTTTCGTTATTTGACATCATTCAATCTCCCCAATTTGCCTGCAAATTTTGTTGCCATATAATTTACTAAAAATACTATAATAATCAGTATTGCACCAGTTGCAAACGCCATATCTTTTGAATGAGGCAGACCTTCGCTTGCCAACATGTACATATGGATTGCTAAAGTTCTTTGAGATGCAAATAAATCCAAAGTAGGATTTTCCAATATGTTTGTGCCACTTGTAAATATTAATGCTGCAGTTTCACCAACTATACGGCCTATAGCCAATATCACTCCTGAAAGTATACCAGGCATTGCAGTTGGCAATACTATTCTAAAAACCGTTCGAAGTCTTGTAGCTCCCAAACCAAGGCTTCCTTCTCTGTACATGTCAGGCACTGATTTTATAGCTTCTTCTGAAGAACTTATTATTACAGGTAATATCATTATGGAAACTGTACATATACCTGATAATACAGATGCTCTGAATCCAAGTATGTTGACAAAAAATATCATTCCAAACAGGCCGTACACTATGGACGGAATTCCTGCCAATGTATCAACGGCAAGCCTTATCACTTTTACTGCCTTATTTCCACGCTTAGCATATTCAGCAAGATAAATTGCGCAAAATACTCCAATAGGTGCTGCTATAACAAGAGATATCACAATCATCTCCAATGTTGTTACAACAGGGGAAAAAGCGGATAATGAATCGGAATTGTATTCTCCAAATAAAAACTGCATATTGATATTTGGAATACCTCTTGCCAGTATAAATATAAGTATATATAATAGTATACCTACTGTCAATATTCCACTAAGCCATACTAACAATTTCAGAAAAAGTGATTTTATTTTTCTTCTTTTTAAATGTTTTTTTTCTTTAATTATTTCTACCATAGCATCGCCTCACTAATTTCTTAAAGACTTTGACTTTATTAAGCTCAAAGCTGTGTTTAATATGACAATAAATACAAAGAGAACTACGCCTGTTGCTATAAGTGATGATTCATGAAGTCCTGATGCATAGCTCATTTCTGTAACTATGTTAGTTGTCAGTGTTCTTATTGGCTTTAAAAGTTTTATTTTATCAAGTGGCATTACAGCATTACCGGCTACCATTACAACTGCCATTGTTTCTCCAACAGCTCTTCCTAGTCCCAAAATAATTGACGTTAATACACCTGATTTTGCAGCCGGCACAACAACTTTAAATACAGTTTCTTCTTTTGTTGCACCAAGTCCATAAGACCCCTCTTTATAACTTTCCGGAACCGCCCTTATTGATGTTTCACTAATTGTTATAACAGTTGGAAGTATCATTATTCCTAAGATTATTGAAGCAGACATTATGCTGTAACCATTGCCTCCAAAAGTTTCTCTTACAAAGGGTACAACTATTTCCATACCAAAGAAACCATAAATAATTGAAGGAATTCCAGCTAGCAAATTAACTGCTGGTTTCACAATTTTATAAATGCTTTCAGGGCAAAATTCTGCTAGAAATATTGCACACATGAGTCCAACAGGAACTCCTATTGCTATTGCCCCGGCAGTTACGTATACACTGCCCACAATCATTGATAAAATTCCATATGAAGCAGGGGTATTCGTCGGTCCCCATTTTGAATTGAATATAAAATCCATAAATCCTATTTCAGCAATAGCGGGTATTCCTCTAATAAGTAAAAAGAGGCAGATGGCTACAACAGCTAAAACCGAAACGAATGCAGAGAGAAAGAATACAGCCTGCATCGCTGTTTCATTAAAATTAGACTTTTTGATGTTCTGCATTATTTTACTTCAGACCACTTAGCGATTTCACCAGTATAAATATTTGTTACATTCTCGGATGAAATGTCATTAATTGGATTTTCATTGTTTAATATTACTGCAATGCCATCAATTGCAAGTACATGTTTATTAAGTTGTGATGCTTCTTCTTCTTTTAATTCTCTTGAACTCATTCCAATATCATAAGATCCATCCACCGCCGCTTTAATACCTTGAGATGATCCATTTGACTGCATTTCAAAAATTACATCTGGATTCAATGCTTTATATACTTCCTGTAACTTTTCCATTAAAGGAGTTACAGAAGTAGAACCTGCAACTTTTATTGTGCCTGACATACCTGATGCTGTATATTCTTTAGTTTCATCTGCAGCTTTAATATAATTCATCTCAACTGCAATTTCCTGTCCTTGTGAAGATGATGCAAAACTTAAAAAATCTTTTACCAGCTTACTTTCATCTCCTTTTGTTACTAACAAGAAGGGTCTTGAAACTACATAAGAACCGTTTTTAACATTGTCAACAGAAGGTTCAACTCCATTTATTGCAACAGCTTTTATTCTGTCGCTCACTGAACCCAAAGAAATATATCCAATACCATACTTATCTCCTTCAACAGCAGTAACAACTTTATCTGTTCCATCAAATTCTAAAGCTCCAACAACTAATTTATCTGTTTCAATATCATTTTCCTTTACTTTTATTTTCATGATTTCATGAAATGCTCCTCTTGTTCCAGAAGCCGCATCTCTTGCCACTACCGTAATATCCTCTTCTGGATCAAATGCTTTTGATTCTTCTTTTTTGCATCCTGTAAACGCTAATGTTAACATAAACACTGATAATATTATTAAAAGATTTCTATTCATCATTATTTTTCTCCTTGTATTTCGGTTTTTATATCGTGCTAAATATATACCCACATAGTAAAATAAAAAACGCAATAATGTAAAAACTATGTAAAATATATTATTATACTTTACATAGTTTTTAATATTATTACGACTAATTATTACAAATTACTATATTTCTGTTTTTTCCTTTAGCGTAGTACAGACATTTGTCAGCGTTTTTAACAACATCCATAAATGAATTATCATTAGAATTGCATTCATTAACCCCAAGGCTCATAGTTATATTTGCCTTTATATCGTCTTCCAATAAAAATGGTGTATTCTCAATTGAACTTCTTATTCTTTCTGCAACGTCCACAGCTTCACTCTTTCCTATTCCGGGGCATATAAGAAGAAATTCATCTCCGCCGTACCTTCCGATGTAATCAGAATTTCTAATGCATTTTGCAATAGATTTTGAAATTCGACTCAATGCTTTATCTCCATATACATGACCATAGGTATCATTAATATTTTTAAAGTTGTCGATATCTATCATAACTACACTAAATTTCATCTTATTGTTCTTGAATTTATCAAAAACAATTTTACCGGCTTTCATTATTTCATGTTTTGATAAAAACTTTGTCAAATGATCATATGTGGCTATTTCTTCGATTTTTTTATATGAAATAGCATTTTCAATTGCAATAGCAGAATAATTCGCAAGTATCTTTAATGTATGTAAATCATCTTTATTAAAAGCATTTTCTTTATAACTTTGCACCGACATAACTCCAACAACTTTATCATTTATTATCATCGGAGTATATATCATCGATAACACTTCGTATTCATCCTTGCTGGATATTTTTCTTGGATACGTTTCAAAATATTTACTGTATTCCATATGCAAATTGCCTATAATTATATCTTTTTTATTTTTTATACAATAAGCACTAAAAGTTGAGTTTTCAGTCTCCTTTAAACTGACAGTTTCATTTATTTGCTTGTTTTCACCAACGAAATAATAAACTATTTGACTTTTTTCTTTCTCGTATACATCTATGCCAAAGTAATCAGTTTCAATTAATTTATTAATTTCTTCATCAATTATATTAATAATTGAACTGATATTTAAATTTGAAATAATTTTTTGACCAATAATAGATAAAAGTTCTGTCCTGCTGTAAAGAGATTTATATTGAACAGCTTCTCTTTCAGTATGCTTTACGTTCATTTTAGCCATAAGCTGATTTTGTTCATAATCATACATTTCATCATCTACGAGTATATATTTCTCTAAAAATTCAAGAGCTTCACCAGCTCTGAAAGGTAAAAATTTTTCGCAATAAGATATATAAAAAGACATTCAAATTTGCACGAAAACTAAAGATATGATAAAATAGTTTAAAGAACTTT
>NZ_JAWQJF010000049.1:0-4707 GCF_033447055.1 Sedimentibacter sp. | reverse complement strand
TTAAAATGTTCTCCTTTATCTGCTGTTCTTCATTTGTTTTTCCTGTTAAAGAGGATTGAGGTATTATTACAGCACATCTTCCTCCTTTTACTAAAGAATTTAATAAATGTTCAGTAAAGTTTATTTCGTATAGCTCTGGATTAGCTTTAGAGCCTTGTGAATATGGAGGATTCATCATTCCAACTGTAGCTTGTTTTAATTGATATTTACTTGGTGAATGTTTGAAGAAATCTTCATTGATGAGATTACTTTTTCCATCCCCTCTTAATATCATGTTTGTAGTTGCTATGGTAAACATATAAGGTTGAAGCTCTAAACCATGTAATTGTTTTTGTTTGATGTTGTCCTGTTCAGTGCTATCTGTTGCTTGTTTTAACATACTATGCATACTAGCAATCAAAAATCCCCCGGTTCCGCAACATGGGTCAAAAACTACATCCTTTGATTTTAAATCAAGTAAATCACAAAATAATTCTGTGATATGCTTTGGTGTTAGCACAATACCTAATGTTTGTCCATCTCCACCAGAATAGGACATAAACTCCCCATAAAATCTTCCTAAATAATCTTCTGCTGTACTTGTATATATTATGTTCTGAAATATTTTACTGTATAAAAATTCTGTATAGTGCTTTAAAGGTGTTTTTGCTAATTTTTGGTGTTTTTCATTTAAAATAACTGTATCTTTAATAATAGCAAATTGACTTAAAAGTTTATCTTTTTTAACTTCCGTTGCTATATTTGACCGTTGCAAATTATCTTTGATAGCTTGGTATATCTTTTGACCGTCAGTTTTTATGGTATCTCCTGTTAAGTCATCAATGGAAAAATTCTTCTCTTTAATTTCTCTAAGTGCTAATAAAATTCCAGAAACTACTAAAGGTTTGTCTATATCTTTTAGATTTCCGTAGTTCCTTAAATCTTCATGAAGGTCAGCAGCATCTTTTAGTATTTCGACAGTTTCTTTTTCTGTATCAGTATCTTCTTTTAAAACTTCTCTGGTGTAGTATTCGTCTATATTACTTTCATTAAAAGAAATAAAGGATTCAACTTCTGGAAGTTCTCTGTAATATTCTGTTTCATCAATATAAATAGGACTAATTTTATGTTTCTTTTCGTTGCCAGATATACCAAAGGCAATTACCTTTTTGTATGTAGTATTGTTTGCTAAATGCTTACCATAGTATAAAGCTCCGTTCACAGCATAATCTTTTACATCTTTCTTCTTAGTGCTGATATTTTCTTTGTCATCTAATTTAATATGTTTTGATAAATCGGCTTTATCTTCTATCAATAAAAGAAAATCCTTAACAACCCCTACATATTCTGGAAAACCAACATTTCCTGTACCATTCTTAGAAGCAGTTTTTAAAGCATCATCAATTTCTTTTATAGTACTCCCCTGTGGCTCTAAATTAACATTTGCTTCTTTCAGTAAATTATAAACCCATAAATCCGTTACAACTTCTTTCTTAGCCATTTCATCCCCCTGAAATATTGAATTCAATTTGTAAATTATGTACTAATTATAAAGCATTTCTAAATTTAGAACAACACTTATTTCCGTTTTACTTGAAAAATCAATATCTACCATAGAAATTTGCACTATTTTTATTCCGAAAGTAATTCTCCATACTATTAACCTTAATAAATCAAATATAAACGAAAAGCTGAACTGATTTAATATCTACCTTAAATTTCTGACTTATTTGAACTGCACTTAGAAATTGATTATTTTCCTAATTTTCTAAATATAATTCCACTATTAATTATTACAAAAGATTAACAAGTGTGTTTTTATACAGCAAATTTAAATTTTACTAACATCAAATTTCAAGCAAATAATCTGTATGCTCTGCAATTACAAAATTATTTGTACTGATTAATATATCACTCCACACTTCGTTATTCACAAAACAAACATTCTTTCCATAATTAATTTTTCTTCCAACGCTGATGATGGACTCCACAGCTTTTATGAATACCAAAATCTCTTCCAAATGAACAGTAGGTAAATATAGGAATTTAAAAATATAGGAGGGGATGGGTTTGAACCTTGACAAGCGAATATGAACTGCAATTAAAAAACTTTGAACAGAGGGGTGATTTTTGCTCTAAATAACCGTTCTAGATGGTATCGAGAAGTATGTAGAAGTAGTAGTTTATGAAGTTTTTAATAATTAAAAAAAAATTTGGAGGGAATTATGGAAAAAAATATTTTAGTAACATTGAAAGAAAATTATGAAAATGAATTGAGTTCAGATTTAAAGGGAAAAGATGAAAAAGTATTATTAAATGCTCTGACTAAAAAAATTAAAGATTTATATTCTGAATATGGACAAGTAGACGGAGAAATAAAAGCTAGAGAAATAGCAAATAAGGTTTTGATTTATCACTTGGCAAAGCCTATTTCCGATAAGAGTGAAAAATTGAGCTGTAAAGATAAAAATTTTTATGAGGACTTAATTAGTGAAGGACATATAAAGATTTTAGAATCTATGAGCAATAGAAAAATTGAAAACAGTTATTTTTTAGATGATAAAGGGATACAAATTAAGGAAAATTTTGTAGGCTACTTCTCGAAAAAATCTATTGGTGCTTTATATGACTACAACCGTAAAAATAGAAATTCTCATTTAACACCAAAACAGAAAAAAATCGAAACAAAAATTAGGGAGTTCAGACAAATTTCCAATAAAGATACAAGTGACAAAAAAATAATTGATGATGTAGTTTCTTACTTTAAAGATGCTAGAACGAATACAGGTAAAGGATATAAGATGTCTATAAAAAATGTTGAAGAAGTAATGAATATCGGTGAAATAAAATATTTGTCAGAACCTTTAGGGGAAGATGATGATAGAACTTTAGCCGATACACTTAGTGTAGAAAACTTAAGAGGATACTATATTGATGATGATAATGATATTAAAAAAGCAATATTACAAGAATTAAAACATAGAGTAAAAAAATCAAATGAAGCATGGCATAAGGCAGGAAAACCAAATAGAAGCAAAGAGATAAATGACGTTAAGACTGACATTTTTAAAGTATACATTATAAAGTCTGAGCATCCAGATGTAGATAAAGAATATGGTGTGAATTCTTATTCTGACATAGCTGAAAAGTATGATATTAGTGAATCTGCTGTATCTCAACAAAAAGACACATTAAATGTAACGATTATAAATTGGCTTAAAGAAATAAATAATACACATGGTGTTGACTGTATGGACTATTTATTTAGACATCATAAAGAAAAGAAAGAAAATAAAGAAAGAAAATAAAGCAAATTGAAATTTTAAGAAAAAAATACTTTATAAATATAAATTTTTAAGCTTAAAAAATTCAATATGAAACAGCTTATTAACAGTAAATAACATTAGAGCCTGTAAAACAAAAATTAATAATATTAGAAAAGGACAGGCTCTACAATTTCAATAATCGAAGGGAGAAACAAAATGGGGAAAACTTACAATGGAATTATTAATTTAGAGGATATACTACAAGATTTAACTATGGATATGGTTATGGAACACTACGGAATAGAGGTTCATGGCTCAAAAATAAATTGCCCATTGCCAAATCATGGGGGAGCAGATTCAACACCATCATTTTCTATCAAAGATGAACATTTTTATAAATGCTTTGGTTGTGGAAGGAGTGGGTCACCACTTAATTTTATAATGGATATGGAGGAACTTGGGTATTTGGAAGCAGTTAAAATAGCAGGGCAAATAACAGGAAAAGAGCCTATATTTAGTGCTTCCTATAAAGAGCTGACTAAAAGCAGTGAAAGTAGTGAGCTGTTAGATTGGCTCAACGACTATTTTACGAAACATAACTATGGAAGTGAAAATTGGAAGAAGCTCAATGACTATTTAGATGTCAGAGGAATAAAAAGAGAAACTGCAAAAGCAGAAGGTATTGGTTATAGTGATGGAGAATATGAAGAAGTTCTATTATATAAAGCAGTGGAAATAAAATATATTAAGAGCAGAAATAGTGTTGAAGATATTCAACCTTTAATAGACTTAGGTGTGTTAAGAGTTGTAGATGGTACAGATGTTGTTGCTACACTTAAAGATTGCATCACTTTCCCAATATATAAGGATGGAGTTATAACAGGTTTTGAAGCTAGAAATTTAAACGAAGATGTTATTAAAAAATATGGTAAGTACAACAAATCAGCTTGTAAGTTTAAATTATGGAATAGTGACATTATAAGGGATGGAAATTATAAAGAAGTTTATGTATTCGAAGGTGTTTTCGACTGTTTGACTGCTATACAATGTGGATACCCAAATTCGACAGCTCTTTTAGGTGTTAATGCTATGACGGGTAAGGAGAAAGAAGTTCTTTTAAAAGCTGATAAGATATTCCTACACTTTGATGATGATGAAACAGGACGAACAAAAGCATTAGATGTAGCAGAAGAACTTGGGTATAAAGCTTATATTGTAGAGCATCCAAGAATTGATGGTGGAGTAAAAGATTTGATAGGTGCTGGTGGTAGAGTAAAAGATTTGAATGGTCCATTTGTAAGCTGTTTAAATACATATCTTAATGGTATATCAAAAGAAGATGCTGAGATGCTTAATATAAATAGCTTTGAAGCTTTATCAGAGGAAGAAGCATTTAAAAAAGCAGTATCAGATGTAAGAAAGAACCTTAATAAAAGAACATATGGTATTGAAGTTGAAAGTG
>NZ_JAWQJF010000048.1:0-8341 GCF_033447055.1 Sedimentibacter sp. | reverse complement strand
TGATTGTTTCATTATTTCTGGTTTTCTGGATGTAACTGCCTGGTAACTCATATCTTTATTCATTGTCAGCACCTCCAAATAAAACTTCTCTTACTTGTTTGCTTATTTTCAAAAGTTCGGGAACAAATTTACCGTAATCGTGTTTGTAATATGGATTTGATTCTAACAATGTTCCTCGTTCTGTTCGTTTTGTTCTCGTCATTACTGTTACTTCGTCTCCAATATTTGCATCTTCCTGCAAATATCCTTTTACCCACAATTCCAACGGAACTTTCTTCGTATCGTCCGGTACTTGCGGTGCTCTTTGTGATGGTTCTAAAACATTTCTATGAATTAAAACCCATTCGCCTTTTTTTATCATTTAAAAATACACTTCCTTATATATTTTTCAACTGGAATACAAAAATTGTATTCCAGTTATTTTCATACTAAGCTGTTTTTTTCTCCTTTAATCTTTTACCCATATTGTCATTTTGACCAATGCCTAAAATTATACTTAAAAACATTACTGCAAGCATTGCATATGAATAAAATACATATGGCATAACTTGTGTTGCAACAAGTGGTGCACTGCTGTCAGCTGCAAAACCCAAAGTATAGATCATTGCCGGTGTCCAAGGTAATGCATAACACAATGTATTTGATTGAGCATCCAATAAGTTCGCAACTCTATATGGGCTTATTCCATGCTTTTCTCCCAATGGTTTTGCAAAAGAAGATCCAACTGCAAGTATTGCTGGTGCATTCAATCCCATTAAAGCAGAAAGAGAAATTACCATAGCTGAGATTGTAAATTCAGCTCCAATTCTTGTATTTGCAACTTTACCAAGAGCATTTAACAGTTTTACATCTCCTTGGCCGCGTCTCATTATTGAAATGGAACCAAACAGCAAAAGTGCCAAAATACAAACCTGTATCATGCTGTTTAATCCTGCATAGATAACGCCACCAACAGTACGGTCCAGACCTTCTCCAGATACTGTCAGCAAAGCAGGTTTTACTGCTTCAGCAACATCAATTTGAACTACATCGAACAACCCTGCTGCTACTGCTGTTGCAGCTGCAAGCACAGAACCAATTGTAGTTGCTATAATAATATCACCTGTCTTTACAGCTATAATAATTGTGATTATAACCGGAATTAACATTAATAATGTTTTTGAATCATATGCATATGCTGTCGCTGCTGCTACTGCAGTTCCATTGCCTGAACCAAATATTAATATACATGCAATTGTTACAGCACCTGCTACCAAAGCATATTTCAATCTTGATTTAACAACTCCAGGAACATCAACACCTTGTGATGTTGCAGAACAAATAGTTGTATCTGATACAGGTGCCAAGTTATCTCCAAATGCTCCGCCGGATATTATAACTCCGGCCATAAGTGCTGGATTTGCTCCAAGAGCGACACCTGCCGGATACAAAACACCCATTCCGGCAGCAATTGTTCCAAAACCTGTACCTGATGCTGTTGCAAATACTGCTGATGCGATAAACGAAACAATTACAAATGCTGTGCTGCTAACTCCCATGCCGGCAGCTACACCTGCAATACCTGATGCTAAACCTGATGTTCTTAAAATTCTTGAGAAAACACCTGCAAACAACCAGCATACAACAGGAATTATTGCTTCCTTACTTGCCATACCGTCTATTACTGCATTAGCAAAATCAGATTTGTTTTTTGCAAAGAAAAAGCCAACAATAATTGCCATAAAAGCTGGTACCCATAAAGCTCCATCAGAAATTGATCCAAAATGGAATGTTGTTGTAATTATTAAAACTAAAAATACCACGAATGGAATAAATGACATCCATTCACCACCATAAAACTAGAGTTTTTTACCCTGTGATTCCATAATATTGCCTCCAATTTATTTAATTTTTATTAAGTTCAACATTAATATAGCAAAATGTATGCCAATATTTTGTATTTATATTATATTAAAAATTCGCCATAAATATAAAAAAGCGCTAGGAAAATATTTTCTTCATGGAAAATATTTTCCTAGCACTTTTTTTCCTATCCGTTTAATTAATTTAAAAAATCTTTCAAATCATTTTCGATTATTTTGTTAAATAATTGTCTTCTGCTTATCTCCATTAATTTAGCTGCATGAGTTATGTTATTATTGCAACTTTTCAATATTTGTATAATATATTTCTTTTCAAAATTTTGTTTAGCTTTTTTATATGTAGTGATTTCTATTTCATCAGTTTATATGTTTGATACTTTATTATCATTAAATATATCTTCCTTTATAATGCCATCTCTTGACAATACTACAAGTCTTTCAATAATGTTTTTTAACTCTCTTATGTTGCCTGGATATCTATAATTTAATAAATTATATTTTGTTTCTTCATCTATATTTTTAATACCCTTACCCATTTCTCTGTTAAACCTGTTTATAAAAAAATATATTAAATCTTCAATATCTTCCTTTCGCCTTCTCAATGGAGGTACTTTTATTTCTATGGTATTAATTCGATAATATAAATCTTCTCGAAATTTTCCATCAGCAACAGCTTTAGATAAGTCTTTATTAGTTGCAGTCACTAGTCTAAAATCAACATCAATTAATGTATTTGATCCAATTCGTTCAATTTGCTTAGTTTCTAATACTCTTAATAATTTTACCTGGGTACTCTCATCCATATCTCCAATTTCATCCAAAAAAATTGTTCCGCCATTTGCTTCCTCAAGATGTCCTATTCTTTTTGATGCAGCACCTGTAAAAGAACCTTTTTCATGACCAAAAAGTTCAGACTCAATTAGACCTGTAGAAAAATATTGGCAATTTATAGGTATAAAAGGCATATTTGCTCTATTGCTTTTCTCATGTATCATCTGTGCAATTATTTCTTTTCCTACACCGGATTCTCCTGTAATAAGAACATTAGAATTACTTGTTGCAACACGGTTAACCAATTCGTAAACATTCTGCATTTCTTTATTCTTGCTGGTAAAAAGATATTTGCTTTTTTCATTATTTTTATTTATTTTATTAATGCTTTGCAATGAATATATTTTATGAACTTTTTCTATTTCCATTATGAGTTCTTCTGGATTATGGCTTTTTATAAAATATCCAAAAGCTCCAGTTTTCATTGTTTGAACAGCTGTCTCAATACTTCCGTAACCTGTAACCATTATTACTTCAACATTTTTTTCATATAAATTTTTTACTTGCTTTAAAAAATCAACGCCATTCATTCCAGGCATCATAATATCACTGATTATCAACGGGAAATATTCTTTATCCAACATCTGCAGTGCTTCCTCTGCTGAAGATGCTGTATCAATATTATATCCTTTTTTTGACAAAAGCATCTTATATGTTTCTCTGTAATCAGCATCATCATCTACTATCAATATTTTAAATAAACCAGTCATTAATTGTTTTTCCTTTCTACAGGTATAATAATTGTAAATGTTGTTCCTTCTCCAAGCTTGCTTTGAACATCTATTTTACCACCCAACTTTTCAACTTCAGAATACACAATAAACAATCCAAGACCTGTGCCTTTACCTAATTCCTTAGTTGTGAAAAACGGATTAAAAATGTTGTGAATATTATTATCATCAATACTGCACCCGTTATCTTCGCATACAATTATTATATTATCATTTTCCAAATTTGCACTTATACTTAAATTACCTCCATTTTCCATGGCATCTACAGCATTGGATATTAAATTTAACATTATATGTTCAATGCTTTCTGAATTGAAGTTCATTTCTTGTTTTATGTTGCTTGTTACACTTACTTTTATATTTTCCTTTTTAATTATATCATTATGCATTTCAATTATTTTTTCTATAATATGCTGTAAATTAACAGATTCTTTTTTGTTGCTTGAAAATCTTGAAAAATTTAAAATATTATCAATTATATTGCTGGCGCGATTTACGCTTGAATCTATATAATCCAACGATTTATTCATTGCTTCATCTATTTTGTCACTTATTCTAAGAAGATAACTTTGCGTGCGTATAATTCCTAAAGGATTTCTTATTTCATGTGCCATGCCAGCTGCTAATTGTCCAACCGCAATCATTTTATTTGTTTGAAGCATCTGATTTCGATTAATTTTATCTATTGTAATATTTTTAATTGTAATTAGAACAGTGTTTTTAACGCCCCTCAAAAGCTGAGCATTTATCTCATAAATTTCATTTCCCGCCATACTTTCTTTTTTAATATTTTTTTGATTAAGTAGAGTTTCTTCAACTAAACAATTGCTGCAGTCATTGCAGAAATTGTTGATATATTTGTAGCAGTTTTGTCCTACCATTTGTTCGCTGGAAATGCCTAAAAAATCAGCTATACTCTTATTACCATTTATTATTTTTCTGTCTTGATCTATAACAAGCATATATTCGGTTATTCCATCAAATATTATTTGAAGTTCATTTCGGCTGTGTTCTAATTCATTAGTTCTTTTTTTAACTTGCTTTTTTAGAGACAAATTATTTAAAACAATAATTACAAAAATAATGCATGCTATTATTACAAAAATAACTATATTTTCGATTATTTCAGAATCTGTTTTATTTGTTATTAGCGGAGTAGAAATTCCAAACCATTTTTGCTGAATTTTTTCAAGCTGACCCTTTTTATTTATTTGTGAAATTGCTTTGTTTAAAATGGAAACCAGTTCCGGTTTTGTCTTAGAAACAGCCAAGACAACCTCTTCTTCATACAAAATCTGATTATAGTATTCAGGATTTAAGTTTTCATTTCTTTCAACTAACAAATATGTTATTAAAGGTTCATCTCCTATAACGGCATCCACTTTACCACTAATAAATAAATCAACACCTTCTTCTACATTGTGAGTATAGACCAATTCTGCATTAGGGTAATTTTCATTTAAATAATTATTTGCATAATATCCTTTTTCAGTTGCAATTTTCATAGTGTCAATTTGATTTATATCAAAATCACTTTTATATCGTGTAAGCAATACTGTCCTTAAATTATAAATAGGATCAGTAAACAAGTAATATTTGCTTCTTTCTTCATTTATGAACATATCACATATATGTGTTTCTCCAACTTTTAATGATTCCAAAGCTGAATCCCACTGCATGGGCACAGTTTGAATATCTACACCTATTTCAAGAGATAATTGATTTATATAATCAACCACTACTCCCTTGTATTGATTATCTATTTCATCCACAAAGCGAAGAGGAGGAGCATTTTCATTAGCGGCATATATAATCGTATTTCGTTCCTTTAGCCATTCAATTTCTTCATCACTTAAGTATTCCATATTATTGATGTCATAAATATAGAACAATAAAATTAAAATTAAAAATAAAATTACCAAACCATTAAAAATATTAATTTTTTTACTCATTTAATCCCCTGTATTTCATAATTACATGAAAATATTTTATATTTTATTTAAAAACGCTTCCTATGTTTTCATTAATTACCAAGTCTGCTCTTCTGTCCAATTGAGTTGATGATTTGTTAATTAAAACAAGCTTTTTTCCATTGTAGTAATTAATAAGTCCTGCAGCTGGATATACAACTAATGAAGTGCCTCCCACAATTAAGACATCTGCTTTTTCTATGTATTCTACTGCCTTATCCATAATATCGCTGTTTAGGCTTTCTTCATAAAGAACAACATCAGGCTTTATTGTTCCTCCGCAACTACATTTTGGTACTTTTTGCTTTCCGCAACAGTATTTACATCATAAAACTTGCCACATTTCATACAATAATTACGATAAACAGAACCATGAAGTTCCAATACATTTTTACTTCCTGCCATTTGATGCAGCCCATCAATATTTTGTGTTATTATTGCTTTTAATTTACCTAATTTTTCAAGCTCAGCAAGTTTTATGTGAGCCATACTTGGTTTTGCATTCAGAAAAATCATTTTATTTTTATAAAAATCATAGAATTCCTCTGTGTTTCTCATGAAAAAACTGTGAGAAATCATTGTTTCAGGCGAGTACTTATATTTTTGACTGTACAATCCGTCAATACTGCGAAAATCAGGAATACCACTTTCAGTAGAAACTCCTGCTCCTCCAAAAAATACTATATTATCACTTTCATCAATAATTTTTTTCAATTCACTATGCATATTACCCTCCTTGTATAATTTGAACCTACAATTAGCTTATTTGCTGAATCTATAGTAATCCTGAACGCAGTGAAGAATCTCTTAAAGCATTCACAAGATGAGATTCTTCGACTACGTCTCAGAATGACGAGGTCAGAAATTATTCTTTGTCATCAAACTGAGGTATTGGTACAAATATCCCTGCTATAACTGCAATTTCAATTAATCATTAGTATATATATCAGAAAATTCGATATTTATCATTTCAATTTTATTGTTAATATAATTAGTTTGCTCTTTTGCCTTTTTATGTTCTATTGTTCTTGCTGGAAGCTCAACTTTAAATGTACTTCCCTTGCCTGCTTCACTCTCCACTCTTATATCCCCTCCATGTAAATCAACTATTGATTTTGTAAGGGATAGCCCAATACCACTGCCCTCTGCGTTACGAGATAAAGTTTTATCTATTTGATAGAATTTTTTGAATAGTAAACTCAAATGTTCCTTTTCAATTCCTACACCTGTATCCTTAACAGATATTTCAACCATTTCTCCTTTATCTAAAACATTTATGTATATTTCACCAGATGGATTAGAAAATTTTATTGCATTTGAAATGAGGTTCAGCATAACTCTCTCTATTCTAATTGGATCACAAGCAATAATCTTTTCTTCAACATTTGAATAAAATACAATTCTTAGCCCTCTCGACTTTACATATTCTGAAACTGACTTTGCAATATTTTCAATAATTTCAACAATATTTTCATTACTTAGATTAAGTTTAAAGTAGCCTGCCTGACTTTTAGATAAATCTACTATATTATTGATAAGTTTTGTAAGTCTGTAACAATTTTGTTTAATGCTGTTGCTGTAGATATAAAATTTCCCCTTATTTTCTTCATATAAATCATTTTTTAAATACATCAGCAGTAATTGGTTAGCCGAAAAAATAACATTCAGCGGAGTTTTAAGTTCATGTGCTACATTTGAATATATTTCTTCCTGCATTTTTAATGTATTCTCTAATATGTTCCTTGCTTTTTCTTCTTCTGTGATATCAATCCAAAAAACTACTATTTCCACAATTTCATTATTTAAGCCATATAATGGTTGGTATATAAATTTACTAAATACATCTTCTCCATCAATATTAAAATTACGGATTTCAAAACAACTGTTGTTTTTTATAGAATTATGTAGCAATTCTTTCATATGAGCTTCTCCATGAAAAACATCATATAAATTTTTACCTTTAATGGACGATTGCAAATCAATATTTGGGTTAATTTGTTTTAATTGATTATAAGCTTTATTATTTAAACCAACGAAATTAAGTTGTGGATATGTGAGCCTGATAAAACCTAAATCCAGGTTTTTTATTATACTGCTTAATGAATCATACTGAGCTTTTATATATAAGTTTTCTTCGTATTTTACTTCATCAGTTATGTCCCGCATTACTAAAACACCTGCAAAAAAATTACCTTCATCATCATATATTGGAGTGCCGCTAATTGATGTATATTGTGTATAGTCGCTATTTTTTCTAATAACTCTAACATTAGAAAACGTTTCTCCCCTGATTACTCTTTTTAATGGTATATCTTCTATCAAAATTAAATTATCATACATATCATAAATTTTAACCTGCTCATAAGCTTGTTCAATATTTTTCGCTGTTTTAATATCAAACATGGCTCTATCTCTTGCTAATTTATTCATTTTAATGTATTCGCCATTCTTATTAAATAATATTAATTCATCAGAAATATTTTCTATAATGACTTCCAACTCTTGCTTTTGCTTTTCAATAATATTCCTGCTTACAATTCTTTCAGTCACATCGGTGACAGTTTGTACTAGGTATTTTTTTTCGCCTTTTATAATTATTGGCACAAAAGATAGATTCCAATAAGTGTCTCCTTCGCCTGGAGATTTGAATTTAACTTCCTTTAAATGATATGGCTTCCCATTTTCAGCAATACTTAAATAAGCGCTTCTAAATTTTTTTCCATAATAAGAAAATATTCTTTCGTATTTTTCACCTATGCAACTTTCAAGCTTACCAAGTGGTATTTTACTAAAGGTTAAAAATTTTTCATTTAATTTCAATACTATGCCATCAGATATGCTATAAATCGCAACACCAACTTCATTATCTTCAATAATGCTTGCTACATATGGAATTCTGTCTTCAATTCTTGAATTTCTTTTTTCTTTTATGTAATAAATTTGATCA
>NZ_JAWQJF010000047.1:0-9003 GCF_033447055.1 Sedimentibacter sp. | reverse complement strand
CTTTTCTGCCTCCTTAATGTGTTCTGGCCTTGAGGGTATTTTGCCTATTTTTTTAAACAGGAGCTCGAAGGCTTCCTGTAATGCATCCTTTTGGGTAAACATTGAATCTCCCTGTTGTCTTTTCAGGTGAACATAATCCCTGATCTTCTCCAGGTGATCTGATTTAATGATGAATGTTTGCCGAATTTCCTCCGGGTATTTTTCGGCGAGAAATGTATTGTTTTCTTCCTTTATCTCAGTACCTGTGAATAAACTACTTATTCCTTTTTTAGCTGAAATGTTCGTTTTGTCTATAGAATCTAGAAAGTTTTTCTTTGCCATATATCATATAATTAGAATGTTATTAGTATTATTAATGTTACTAGTATTACCAGTATTATTAATTTAATATTTCGCTGACCAGGCTTTCATAATCCTTTGCGCCGTTACTCTTAGCATCATAGCTGAATATATCTTTCCCACGAACCGGAGCTTCTGCCAGTGCAACATTATCCCGGATCAGTGTTTTAAATATTTTCCCTTTGAAATGTTTATTGACTGATTCGGCGATATCCCTGTTTAGAATCTTACGATTATCGTACTGCGTGATAAAAACGCCACCAATAGAAAGGCCTGAATTTAGATTTTCTTTCACCATTGAAATAATATCCGTTAACTTATCAAGTCCATGTAGCGCAAGAAACTGGGCTTGTAGAGGTATAAAAATTTCGTCAGCAGCTGTAAGCGCATTTACAGTGATAAGCCCCAGGGACGGAGGGCAGTCTATTAGTACATATTCATAACTATCCTTCACTTTATCCACAAGTTTCTTTAAAATCACCTCCCGTGCAAACTTTGAGGCCAGTTCAACCTCGATGCTTGCCAGATCCAAAGTAGAAGGTACTAAATCAAGATTCTCTGAAATTTTAATGACCGGCAGATCGTGATCACCCCGCAAAGCTCCATAAATGCTTTTTTCAACATTGGCAATTCCTAAACATTGTGTTAGGTTGGATTGTGGATCGAGATCTATCAGAAGAACCTTTCTCCCTTTCAGGGCGATCCCTGCACCAATGTTTAGTGTGGATGTTGTTTTTCCTACACCGCCCTTGTGGTTGCTAATTGCAATTACTTTCTTCATATTCTGAATGTTATTAGTGTTACTCGTGTTATTCGTGTTACAAATATTACAAATGTTACTCATTAGTTTTAATGTTTGCCGTTGTATTTATACAGAACTTATTAACATGTGCTTGTTTTTGGGTCTGTCTTCTGCAGCTGTAGATCCAGTGAGTAGTAAAAAATTAAATTTTAGGGGCAAAAGAAGCGATTTGCGCCACTTAAAATATTTTTTCGAGACCTATTCCTGCAGATAGTCTTCCTCGATGATATAGCGTGCAAAAGCTGCATAGCTGGCCGCTGTTTCCTTTTCCTGCATTCTTACAAGCCTGTCATAAAGTTTTGGCAGCTGATCCGGGTTCTTTTGCAGGTGCTTAATCACTTTGTCAATCCATGCCTTGTTTTTAGGTTTGTTTGCTGCGTTTAGCCAAGTCGTTAACCATGTTCTGATGTAATAAACCAGGTCATCAATTTTTAAAGGTTCCGGCTGTCTTTCCTTGGATATTATGACGATTTTCAACCCATTCACGGTCCTTCCGCTTTTATCTTCGGAATAGTTGAAATACAGATCACAATTACCGGCCTCATACAAGGATTTCAATTCTTTGTGTGCAACGTCGATAACATACATTTTAATTTGAGCATAACGAGAGTATTTTTTCTCAAGTAGCATTTTCCCCCTCAGGTCGCTTATTGAAATGTATAAAAACCCTGTAGATTTAAACTGTGAGCAGTACTCATAAAACCGCTGACTATACTTAGCTTTTAGCGATATTGCAACAGTCAGGCTGTAGGTTGTAAACTGTTCTGCCAGCTCTACCAGGAAGGGGAGAATTTTATGAGACACCTGTACTTCCAAATTTGGTTCTCTCTTTAAATGCTCAAAGTAATTGATGTAGCCGACCTCTAAAACCCTTTCCTGGTCCTCAATCCATATGGACTTACGTCTAAGATTTTTTAGAGACAAATAGACTTCTCTTAGCTCGGTTCCGATATCAGGCCCCTGCAGATCTGCTGTTTTTATCTTTATCACGAGGTCATTGAAGAGATCTCTTTGCCCACCTGGAGCCTCGATAAACTGCCTTCTAACCTCTTTGATAATGTAATAAACTGCCCGTTTTTCCACTACTGTGAAGTTGTATCTTGCCTGAGTTAAAACATTGGCCTGCGCTAATTTAATTTCGTTTTTACTCATGGATTAAATTTTTTCTTTAAATGTATGTAATATAATTTAATCTAACAAATGCATACTAACAAGAGATGTAAAAAACTAACATTCGACCCATTTTGAGTTGTAAAAAACTAACATTGAGTTGTAAAAAACTAACATTCACCCTTGTAATGCATTATAATACAATTAGTTCCAAAGTCGTAAAAAGAGGCAAAAAATTTACCTTAAAAATGCCTTTAGAAAGAACAAAGAAGTTTTTAAGTTTAAAATTCAAGCAACTGACAGAATGACAGAGAATTGAACGGAAACAACCGGGAAAACGAAGAAAAGGGAAGAAAGAAAAAAGAAGGCAAAAAAACTCAAAAAAGTTCCGGCGGCGGGCGATTTTATAACTACTTGATATATAGTTGTTTAAAAATTTTAATACTAATATCTAGCCAGGGATCCACGGCAGGGATAAGAAAAGAGCTGTAAATTTTCCCTATGCCTCATTTCGCTACAATTTATCGAATTCTAGCACGATGAAACTTGATAAATTTACGCTAACGTACGTTAACTTCCGTTTCGTCAGCGACCCCTAGTTCAACGGCCCGGCGGTTGGAGGAGTAAACGTTGGTGGCGCAGTCCGCCGAAACGAATGATATCGCACTGCTTATCAAATCTACCAAATTTTAACTGAAATTGAAACAGAACACGAGACTTGTTTTGAAAGCACTTATTTGGTCGTAATAACAACCATAAATACTACCGCGCTGGTACATGCAATAAGTATTTATGAGAAAAATTTAATGGAGAGGACACTTTATTGAGCTTATTGCATGTGCTAATAAGATAGTTATGTAAATATATTTTGAAAAAAACTTGACTTCTTTCGTAGATGTTCGTAACTTTCACTTTGTCAAGTTAAATTCTGCAATTTAAAACTGATAAAGCTATGAAAAAGTATTTTTTTATCAAGGTAACATTAATCCTGTTGTTTGGATTATGGCCAATCTCATGTCAGAGAGAAGATCGCTTTGAGCCTGAGGAAGAAGGTACAGCAATCACTAATTTTGTTTCTCAAGCAGAGGCACTAGAGGTTGCTGAAGGGTTTGATTTTTCAAAGAAACAATTTAATTCATCCTCAGGAGAAAGTAAGGGTTTCAAAGAGGTGGTTAACATTCTGGATGTTCCTGCCAATTCAATGGAAACTTCTTATTATATAGTGAATTATGAAAATGGTGGATTTGCAATTATATCTGCCGATAATCGTTTGATACCTGTTTTGGCCTTTTCAGAAACGAATTCTTTCCCAACTGACGCAGAGCATTACCCTGGAGGATTGGTTGAATGGTTGTATAAGATAAATGAAGTTGTTAAGGAAACAAGAACAGCTAATGTAGAACAAACACCAGAAATTAAAGCATTATGGGATAAAATAGTAGATGGTGGTGATATTGATAAAAATAATAACTCGAAAAGAACTACGTTTGATCCTTCCGATTGTCCTTATGAGGGTTATACTTTTTATACTTCTCAGCAATATGGACCATTGTGCTCAACTCTATGGGGTCAATGGGAACCTTATAACAATTATGTTCCGTTAACAGGGTGTAGTAGTTCAAATGGCCGCGCACCAACAGGTTGTGTTCCAACAGCTATGGCTCAAGTTATGAGATATAATGCTTTCCCAAATGATTATAATTGGGGTTCAATGCCTAATAATTATGCTAATGGAGAGGTAATGCAACTAATGGTTGATTGCGGCGATGCTGTTGATATAGACTATGATTGCGAAGATGGTTCTTCAGCATCTACGAGCGATGTTCCATCAGCTTTGATAAATTATTTTAATTATACTTCAGCATCTTATGCGAATTATAGCTATACTACCGTCAAAAATGAAATTCAAAACAATCATCCTGTTATTCTTAGGGGCGGAAGAAACGTTGGTTGGTGGATTTTTGGAATTTACGATGATGGACATGCTTGGGTAGCAGATGGTAGCTTGGAAATATTTTATTATCAGTGCGTATATAATCCTTTCTATCAAGAGTATGAGTTAGTTAATACAGTTAATTATTTATACTTTAATATGAATTGGGGTTGGACAGGTAGTTACAATGGTTGGTATGCATTTAATAACTTCAATCCGGGTAGCCATACTTTCAATTACCAAACAAAAATGGTTTATAATATTAGACATTAAAAAATATACATATGAAAAAGTTACTTGTTTTTTTATTAATATTATCTTCCTGTAAGGAAAATAAGGAAGCTTTTTTTAGCGTGGATACCAGTATGGACATACAGGTGATAGATAGCTTTGGGAATAATCTGTTAAATCCTGATGTATCAAACTCATATAGTCACAATGAAATTAAAATACATTTTATAATTAATGGCGAAAAAACTTTTATTTGGGAACCATTAATGCAGTTTCCAAATCGATTTCATATATATGATGATTTCAATTCAGGTGATTACCATATACGCATATTTCCAAATGAATCAGAGAATGAAGATCTTCCGGTTACATTGATTCAATGGGATATAAACGATACAGATACCATAGTCTGCCATTATAAACGAACTAAAGGGTACGTCACATGCGACTATCTGTGGTACAATGAGATGTATATAGACCCTGCACTTACAAATAACCGTCATTTCACAATTGTTAAGGAAGGTAAAAAATGATCCATTATTAAGCTATGAACTTGAGGAAAGGTGGTTTTTTTATCTGTACTTCTTTCAGACATAGCCTTAAATTATGCCCAAAGTATTTTATTCATTATTATTTGAAGTATACCAGGATTAAATATAAATAATGAATAGGCAAAAACTCTTGCTTGTGGGTTGGAAGCCCAGGTGTAATGAGGGTTCGGTGCAGTTTGCCTTACAGCTAACTCCTTTGTACCCCTGAAAAATTCAGGGGTAAACAACAATATCCCGTGTGTCCCCGTTTTACCTGGCTGAATAGTGACCTTTGGCTGAAACAACAGTCACCGTGACCGTTTCCTCGTATATCCGGTATATTAACCGGTCTTTTTTATTGATTCTGCGTGACCAGTATCCTGAATAGCCATATTTGAGCTGCTCTGGTTGTCCAATTCCCTCACTTGGGGTGTTTTGAAGCTCAAAAAGCATTTTCTTAAGCTTTTCAATGGATTTTTTGTCGCCGGACCGATCAAGTGCAAAAATGTCCTCTTTTGCTTCTTTGGTAATATGTATTTTGTACATGGATCAAAGAGATTCGAAAAATGCCTTAATATCCTCTTTACTTGTGAGGACAACACCCTCTGACTTATCACCACTTTCTGATTTTTTTAGCCGTCTCTCCAATTCTTCAATGTTTCGGGGATCATCAAACCACGGGTCATTGCTTGGACTTGGGTTTTCTGGTATATTATTTCCCCTTGGCACAAGTTCTACAAATTCATTTTTTCGCTTAATAACCACTCTCTCTTTCGCTGCCAAATCCAAGTATTTTTTCTGACTGTCTCTGAATTCTCTGCTGCTTACTACTAACATTTCTTTTAATTTAAATGTGTACCATTTACGGTACAAATATAATCATTTTTCATTTAGGATAAGTTTTAATAAAACACCAAAATTTAAATTAGAGCCATATAAAAATATTCTGACTCTTCTTTAGAAAGAGTTATTTCCCGTCCTGACAGGAGTTTTTTAAGGACCCCTGTCAGGCCGAGAATAACTCTACTGGTTAGCCTTGTTGTTCAATATTCATTGAGCAAAAAAAACTAAGAAAATTCATAATACAAATTAGCGAAGCACCACATAAATTTTTATTTTATTTCTTTGGGCATTTCTCTGGAGAGGGTGTTTTCTTTGCTAACGTTTTTAAAATATTCCCGTGATCGTTTTGTTCCAGGCTCCACTTCGCTACGGAAGCCTCGAAGTAGAAAAAGCTTCTTCGTGTTCTAAACCCTACACAACACTAATGCGAGTAGTAAAAATAAGTCATGTAGTATATAATAATCACGATGTGTGAAAATGTTTCCAAAGGAAAGCAAGATGGAATCAGGCTAACCTGATTCTGTTATCAGGATTCTCCTGATATTCAAATATATATAAATTAGTGATAGTTATTCTTAATAAAATATATAACTATTTGTTATTTTATATCAAAGAAAATTAATACTTTAGCTTTTGAAAGTAACTATAAAATAACTATTCTATGGCAAAATATGAAACTTTAAACTCAAATAGTGATACAAAAATAACTATTGCCAGGTTGGCCAAAAAGATTGACATGAGCCTTGTAGATTTCTTAGATGCAATGGCAAAATACTTTGAAGTTACCGGAGTAAATCCAAAAGATCAGGTAATACTTTCCCCGACCGAAGAACTCAAGAAATTCAGGGAGACAATAGTATCGTTCATGCGAAAACAAGAGAATGATTTTATAAAACCAACCTTCGGGAAAATGGATACCTTGATTGCAAGGTTCATAAAATACATAGAAGAAGAGGCCCCAAAAAGCGGTGACGTGGCAGTTCAAAATAAGATGAAATCTGTAGCTCTTTCAAGCGAGATTATCAATGAAGAAAAGAAAGGATCTGCTGGCGGCGAAGCTGTAAAAAGTGATGTAAATTCTGATAAGTATAAAGAGCTTCAGGAGAAGCTTATTAAGTCAGAATTGAAATTGAAAACTACCAGGGGATATCTAGAAAACATACTTTCACACACTGAATATAAAATAACAGGGATAGAAAGAAAACCGATTATTGAACTTCCAATGGGAGACATAAACGAGTACAAAAAATACTTAAAAACGCTTTAATGTACGTTAAGATTCATTCATCAAAAAAGGACAATAACAGGGGGAGCTGCAGGGACCTTATTAATTATCTGGAGAAAGAAAATTTGGAAAAGGACGCCTTAAGCCAGGAGAAGTTTTTCGACCAAAATAGCAGTGACGTTTCTTTCTGCTCAGCTCAGGCATCTATTGATAATAACAAAGGGAAACTAGGGAAAGACGAAACCAAATTTTACATGATTTCTGTTAATCCAAGCAAAGACGAATTAAAGCATATTGGCAGAAAAGTTTCCGGGAGAGATATAAAAAACATATCACAACTTACCGCCATCGAGCTGAAACGTTACGAGGAAGCCTTGAAGGATTATACCCGGAAAGTCATGGATGACTACGCTAAAAATTTCAACCGGGGATTAACAGGAGAAAGCCTGGTCTACTTTGGAAAAGTCGAACACACCCGGTACCATGGAAGAGACTCAGTAGAAGTGAAAGAGGGACTATATAAAGCCGGAGATAAGAAGGAAGGGTTACAAACACATGTGCATATTGTAGTCTCAAGAATAGACCAGACAAAGAAGATCCGCTTAAGCCCGATGGCAAATGCCAAAAACTCCAAGAATATAATTAACGGCAAAGAGGTACAGATAGGCTTTGACCGGATGAAGTTTGTTCAGAGCTGCGAAAAGAGCTTTGATACAAATTTTGATTACAAACGCTCGCAGCAACATAAGTTTTCTCATTATCACACGATGAAGAACCAAATGAGAAATACAGCAAAAAACGTTGCTATGAGCATAGCAAGAGACGTGCCGGGAGTTAAAGAATATAATAAAGCTTCTCGCGTTGTAAATACTACAGTGAAGCTGGTTAATGCGAAAGATCCTCTTGATGCTCTTTCTGCAGTTTTTAAACAGGTACCAGGAGCCAAAGAGTGTATAAAGGCAATTAATTACGCCTATAACCCGTCAAAAATTGCTCTGGATATTGGGAAGAAGGTTTTAACCATAGGCTTAAACGCAGGATCTCTTTAAGTAGATTACAATTAATCTACAAAGCTTAACAACAAGCACTTCGTGAATTGTTTTCTATCTATGTAAAGCTCTTGGGGCATTCCCCGGGTGATGGTATTCTCTTCGCTCACTTAATTACTTCCGTGTCGTTATGTTATGGGCTCCGCTTCGCTTGCGGAAGCCTCTTAGCCATCCTGTCTATTCGTGTTCTAAACCCTTCACGGCGCTAATGCGATGATTTGAGCGGTACAATGGTACACGCTAAAATCATAATACAGAAGTGGTGTTCGCCCCGGGCTCACTCTATAAACAAGTTTTTTACAAAGTTAGCCAGAAGTCCTAAAAACGTTGGCCTTGCCCGCAAACAGCCGACCCACGCAAAAGACTACGGCATAAAGCCGCTAAAGCTATTTATTCCGTTTCCTTTTGCACTTATTTAGTCCTTCTGGCCGACAGCTGAGCAGTAAAAACTTTGTTTAACTTAAATCTATCGCATTATGAAAAACATTACTAACGCTCAGCAATTAATTGACTTTCTCAATGTAGCAGAAGTTTCTCTTAACTACGTTACAAAAGTTAAACCTTCGGATCGCCTCACAGTTAAATGTTCCGGGGATGCACACAAAATCTTCTTCGACTCCTGGGATCAAAACACCATTGAACATAAGGAAACTTTTAAAATGCTGCTACTCAACAGGGCAAACAAAGTTCTGGGAATTACCACGATCTCTGAAGGAGGACTATCCGGCACTGTAACAGATGTTCGGCTGATTTACCAGTATGCCATCAAAGGTAACGCTTCAGGAATTATCGTCGCTCACAACCACCCTTCAGGAAATCAAAATCCAAGTGAGAGCGACCAGAAGATAACCCAGAAAATAAAAGAAGCTGGAAATCTTCTTGACATTCAACTACTCGATCACATTATCCTCACTCCGGAAAAAGAAATTTTCAGAAGCTTT